>SKZL01000074.1 GCA_007127395.1 Balneolaceae bacterium | reverse complement strand
TTCACAGAAAAAAGTTGTGGATCGAGATGCGGGGAGTATAGTTCGAAGGTGCATAGAAGCATTAAACGAGGGGAAGATTCTGGCGGTAAAAGGCGTCGGTGGGTATTTGCTGATGGCAGATGCAACTTGTGAAGAGAGTGTGAGAACGCTGCGAATCAGGAAAAAAAGGCCGGTCAAGCCGTTTGCGGTCATGTATCCGGGCATGAAATCTGTGATGGGCGATGCTTTTATAGATACGATTGAGGAGAGTGTGCTCAGAGGAGCAGATGCTCCGATACTGTTGGTGCATCGGAAAAAAAATCCAAAATCAGGATTGTGCAGTGAAGCTGTTGCGCCGGGACTTCAAACAATCGGGGTATTTCTTCCCTATAGCCCTCTTTTTGAATTGATACTATCCGGGTTGAACCGGCCGTTGATTGCCACAAGTGCGAATCTGAGCGGCTCACCGATCATCTACAGAGATGATGAGGCTGTAGATCAATTGGGAATGTTTGCCGACTATATCCTCACCTTTGAGAGGGATATTGTTGCTCCGCAGGATGACAGTGTTGTGCAGTTATCCGGCAGTGGTGAGAGGATTATTTTACGAAGGAGCCGTGGCCTTTCGCCCAATTACAACCCCCATCCATTCGGGCAGATCAGGAAACATGTATTGGCAGTTGGGGCCGATTTGAAAGGTGCTTTTGCGCTGGCGGATCGGGAGAAGTTAATTGTGAGTCAGTATCTGGGTGACCAGGAATCGTATGATTCACAACTTGCATACCGGCGCACACTGGAGCATGTTCAGGCGCTCTACTCATTTAAACCGGAAGTGGTGTTGGCGGATGGTCACCCGGGTTATCACAGCCGGGCACTGGCAGAAAAAGTGGCTGAAACGGCAGGTGTAAAACTGCTTGCGGTTCAGCATCATAAAGCTCATTTTGCGGCTGTTCTTGCAGAAAATGGCCTTCTAAATACGGACAAAGAAGTGCTCGGATTTATATGGGACGGAACCGGATATGGGGATGATGGTCAGGTTTGGGGTGGTGAGACCTTTTTGAAGGATGCAGGCGGGTTCAGCAGAAAGCTGCATTTGGATTATTTTCCGGTTTTGTCGGGAGATAGAATGAGTCTGGAGCCCCGATTGTCTGCAATGTCGCTATTTGCAGGCTTTACTGAAGCTGAGCCGATATTACGATCTCTGTTCAGTGAAAAAGAGTGGGATTATTATCAAAAACTGCTTGCGGCTCCGGCGCTTCTTCAGACGTCATCGATGGGCAGGATTATCGATGCTATTGCTGCTATTTTAGGGGTCTGCTCCTTGAACAGCTATGAAGCGGAGGCGGCCATAAAGCTGGAAAGCAGGGCAAGAAACAGTGAGGGTTTCGAAGCCGGTGATTACAAACCTGAACCCGAAGTTAATGATTATATACAGAGTTCTGATGGTGGGGATTGTTCAAAAATTACTGATTTCGGTGATTACTTTCAGAGTTCCGGTGTAAGTGATTATACATTTGAAATTTGCGATGATATCATCAACTGGAAGCCGGTATTATCCGGTATCCTGGGGGATATCGGGCAGGGAAAAAGTACCGAAACGATTGCTAAAGCCCTGTTTCTTTCTCTAGGGAAGCTGGTTTTCCGGATAAGCCGGCAGACCGGTGTTAAGGACTTGGCATTCAGTGGGGGGGTATTTCAGAATGTAGTGTTAGTCAATACTCTGCTGGATCTGAAACCGTCTGACACCCGTCTATGGTTCCACAAAAAACTGAGCCCTAATGATGAAAATATTCCATTCGGCCAAATTGCCTACTATAGCCGGTATTTAGAATAATCTGTTGACAAGACGTTTGATCTTGTATCAGGCTGGGCAATTGAAACAGGAGTCGGGGTGATTAACACCTATGGCCGGAACAACATATTTAATTACGATTTGAGCACACTTCAACGAATGGATCAAATTCCGTTTTCCCCCTATTTTTCTGTTAAGGTGAGTAAGACTTGACGAGTTATTTAATCCAAACTTTTGAAGGGATTGGATTTAATTCTTCGAATGAGACTGTTGAAAAAAGTGTGTTTCTACTTTTTAAATTAAATTTGGAATAGATAGCTGATTGCTTATCCAGCTATCAGCTATCAGCATTTCGCTTCGCGGTTCTTCGCTTCGCTTCGAATCACGTCTCACGTTTCGCTTCGCGGTTCTTCGCTTCGCTTCGAATCACATCTCACGTCTCACATCTCACGTCTCACGTCTCACGTTCTCAATAATCATCTCCTCTAACTCATCCAACAGGTTATTACAACTGCGAAGAACCATCTGAAAAACGTTCTCGAAACCTTGAATTCCGCCATAATACGGATCGGGAACCGAGCCGTCCCCCGGTGTCGGGTCAAAATCCCGCATTAGCTTAATTTTATCAGCATATTTTCCATTTTTATCCAACTTTTGGATATTCTGCAGATTATCATGATCCATAGCCAGGATGAGGTCATACTCCTCCAGGTCCCGCATTGTGAACCGGCTTGCTTTGGAGTTTAGTTTGATACCGTGCTGATTGGCGGTCCATTGGCTTTTACTATTGGCCGGTTCTCCTATATGAAAAGCAGAAGTGCCTGCAGAGTCGACCTGGAAATAGGATTGTAATCCCCGTTCGTTTACAAGGTGCTGAAATACACCCTCTCCGGTAGGGCTTCTGCAGATATTGCCAAGGCATACAAAGATGAGTTTATAGGGATCTTTTTTGGTAATTGTTCTCTTCATGTCTCAATTTTTAGATGAACTATAAAATACAACCCGAAAAAGAGGTTTAAAAATGGAATGGATCAAAAAGATATTAAAGAGAAATGTGGGGATTTATGCAGAGAAAGAGGAAGATTACCCACGAATTAAGGCTGTTTTTGTGCAATAATGCTTCTATCTTCAACACCCTTAAGCAGGCATGGAAAAAAACGACATGGCGGGAGGTATTTTGATTGATATGCTTTTCGTATATTTGAGGCTTACAAATTTTTTTATAAATGAACCTCGTGTTCAATATGGCTAAGAAATTCAGCGAAATAAAACAGCTTACTTACCCAAAGGCAGAAGTAGAGATTCTGAACTGGTGGAAAGAGAATAAGATTTTTGAAAAAAGTCTGGAATCCAGAAATGATGGAATTCCATTTACCTTTTTTGAGGGGCCTCCAACTGCAAACGGTAAACCGGGTATTCATCATGTGATGGGCCGAACAGTCAAGGATCTTTTCTGCAGGTATAAAACATTGAAAGGCTTCCGGGTTGAGAGAAAGGGTGGCTGGGACACACACGGACTACCTGTTGAAATTGAAGTGGAGAAAGAATTGGGGCTGGAGGGCCGTTCTCAGGTAGAAGAGTATGGGCTTAAGGAGTACAATGCTCATTGCCGTGAAAGTGTATTGAAATACAAGGACTTATGGGATAAACTGACTGACAGAATGGGATATTGGGTTGATCTTGACAACCCCTATATCACATTTGATAATAATTATATAGAGTCGGTATGGTGGGCGCTCAAAACGCTTTATGACAAAGGGCTGGTTTATAAGGGGTATAAAATTCAGTGGTACTCTCCCGGCAGTGGTACGGTATTGTCATCACACGAGGTTAGTTTAGGTTACAAAGAGACACAAGATCCCTCGATTTATGTGAAATTTCCACTGGATGCTGATCCCAATGTCTATTTTCTGGCATGGACAACTACACCCTGGACGATCATATCCAATATGGCGCTTGCTGTGAATCCCTCTCTTGATTATGTAAAAATTAAGGTAACAGAGGAAGATAAAACCGAATTTTATATCCTTGCGAAGGATTGTCTCGAAAAGGCGATGAATCACGATTATGAAATTGTGGATCAATACAAGGGAGAAGAGCTGGTCGGGTGGGTTTACAATCCGGTATTTGATTATGCGCTCAAGGAGTATGAAAAAGAGAGTGCATGGAGAGTGATCAGTGCAGATTATGTAACCACTGATGATGGAACAGGTGTTGTTCATACAGCACCGGCATTTGGTGCTGATGACTTTGAAACAGGCAATAAGGCCGGAATTCCGATGTATAATCCTGTTGACAGAGAGGGACGTTTTGTTGAGGATATCGAAGAATTTGCCGGGATGTGGTTTAAGGATGCAGACAAGGAGATTGTCAGGGCTATCAAGGAGAAAGGGCTGATGTATCACCACGAAACCTATCTGCATAACTATCCGTTTGACTGGAGAAAAGGGACTCCGTTGATGTCATATCCTGTTGAGTCGTGGTTTATCCGAACAACGGATGTGAAAGAGAAGATGGTTGAGATCAACAAAAAGATTAACTGGAAGCCGGAAAGTACCGGTACCGGGCGATTTGGTACATGGCTGGAAAACAATGTGGATTGGGCGATATCACGGCAGAGGTACTGGGGCACTCCGATACCGATCTGGGTAAGTGATAAAAACCCTGATTATGTTGAATGTATTGGCAGCATTGAAGAGTTGAGAAAGAAAGCGGGTATTGATCCGAACCAGGAGATCGACCTGCACCGGCCTCATATAGATGATTTTACATGGAAATGCCCTAAGGGAGGTACGATGAAACGAATCCCGGATCTGCTGGATGTATGGTTTGATTCAGGTGCAATGCCATGGGCTCAGTGGCACTATCCGTTTGAAAACAAGAAGAAGTTCAAGCAAAATTTTCCGGCCGACTTTATAGCTGAAGGTGTTGATCAAACACGAGGATGGTTCTACACATTACATGCACTGGCAACGATGCTTTTTGATCAGCCTGCCTATAAGAATGTTGTATCGAACGGGCTCGTTCTGGATTCCAAAGGTGAGAAGATGAGTAAAACCAAAGGAAATACGGTTGATCCGAATGAGGTTATTCAAAAGTTTGGGGCAGATACGGTTCGCTGGTATATGATGAGCAACTCTTCACCTTGGGAAAATTTGAAGTTCAGTGAAGAGGGAATCAGTGAAATACAGCGTAAATTCTTCAATACGATTGTAAATACCTATTCGTTTTTTGCTCTTTATGCCAATATCGATGGATTCACCTATTCAGGCTCACCGATTCAGAGTTCGGAGCGCACAGAGATGGATCGATGGATTATTTCACGGCTTAATACGACGGTTAAGCAGACAGATGAACTATTTGAGCAGTATGAACCGACCAAAGCTGCGAGAGAGATTGAACTGTTTGTCGATGAATTGAGCAATTGGTATATCCGGCGGAATCGCAGAAGATTCTGGAAAGAGGGCAAAAGTCTTGATAAAACTGCGGCTTATCAAACACTTTTTGAGTGTTTAATGAGCTTGTCCAAAATGATGTCACCCATTGCACCGTTTATTAGTGAGTGGCTCTATCAGCGACTCAATGAGGTGGTACCACAGGAGGAAAGTTCTGTTCACGTCTCATTTTATCCGTCAGTAGAGGAGACGGCCATAGACAAACAGCTGGAACAGCGGATGGATGTTGCAAGAACGGTAAGTTCAATGGTGCTGCGGGTCAGAAATCAAATTGATGTAAATGTAAGGCAACCGCTCTCGAAAATTATTTTACCGATCAGTCAGGATGAGAGGGCTGTGGTAGAGGCGGTCAAGGATGTTATACTTGATGAAGTTAATGTTAAAAATATTGAGTATGTAAATGATGATTCTGACATTGTAAGTAAAACTGCAAAGCCAAATTTTCCTATATTAGGGAAGAGGCTTGGTAAAAAAATGAAAGCAGTTACAGCAGAGATACAGAGTTTGACCAGTGATGAGATCACTGCATTTGAAGCGGAAGGTGTTGTTGACCTGAAAATGGAAGATGGCGAAACCATCAGAATATCATCTGAAGAGCTTGAAATACAGAGAACCGGTTTGAAAGGCTGGTCTGTTGAAACTGAGAAAGGGTTAACCGTTGCAGTGGATACTGAGCTAACAACGGAGCTTATTCAGGAAGGATTATCGCGGGAGTTTATGAACCGTATTCAAAATATGCGAAAAGAGGCAGATTTTGAGGTTACGGATCGTATAACAATCGGTTATTCCGGGTCTGATGTTCTTCGTGGAGCTGTCGACCGGTTTGTGAAAACCATTAAAAAGGAGACGCTTGCTGAAGAGATTAAGTCAGAATTACTGGATGTTTCGGATTATGTGAAAACATGGGATATCGAAGGGCAGGACACAGAAATTTCGATTCGAAGAACAATTAACAACTAAGTTTGCAATTATGGCATCTTCAAAAGAAACTGGAAAAGAAGAAAGAGTATCACCTTACACGGACGAGGAGCTTGAGTATTTCCGAAAAATCATCCTCAAAAAAAGAGATGAGGCAGAGCAAGAGCTGAACACTCTTCAAAATTTGCTCAGAGAAAGCATGGAAAATGCTTCGGATGAATCTGCTTACTCTTTTCACATGGCAGATGCCGGAACAGATGCTCAGGAACGTGAAAAAACATATATGTTGTTTAATCGAACCAAAAAGTTTGTTCGATATCTTGAAGATGCGCTGAAGCGTATTGATAATAAGACATATGGTGTATGTAAGGTAACGGGCAAAAAAATTGCCAAGGGACGTTTGGAAGCTGTGCCGCATACTCAGCTTAGCATAGAGGCTAAACTAAAAAGAAGGTAAAAGAAAGGTTTGTCCGTTCAAGTAAAAAAATTATCCGTCCTGTTTCTTCCGGCCCTTGTTGTACTTGTTCTGGATCAGATCACAAAGTATGTTGTCCGAACCAATACAAGCTTACACCGGCTTGAGGTCATAGAGGGGTGGCTTGCATTTAATTTTACCAAAAATCCGGGTATGGCACTCGGTATGGATTGGTTGTCAACTCAGACTATCAGTATTGTGGCAATTGTAGCAACTATTGGTATTGTTGCCTACATCCTTTTTACACTCGACAGAGCTAACTATGCCTATCTGCTTTGTATGGGCTTGATTGTCGGTGGCGCACTCGGTAACATTGCTGACAGGATTTTCATGGGGGTGATAGGAGGCTATGGAGGCGTTTTACACGGGCATGTTGTCGATTTTATCCATTTTACATTGCAAATC
This sequence comes from Balneolaceae bacterium, assembly GCA_007127395.1. Taxonomy (GTDB): domain Bacteria; phylum Bacteroidota; class Rhodothermia; order Balneolales; family Balneolaceae; genus Rhodohalobacter. The sequence goes on along the minus strand of SKZL01000074.1, from coordinate 1,769 downwards.
GGTGATCGTGCCGTTTTCCCTTATATATTTAATGTGGCCGATATAGCCATCAGTACTTCCATCATAATTCTCTTGCTGTTTCATAAGCGAATCATGCCCTTAGAAACAGAGGAAGAGGAGGCTAACCCGGAAGCGGGAGTTGAGACTGAAAAAGATTTGAGTGAGAGTTCGATAGAGGGGTCTGAACCGGGTGCAGGGAACTCAGAAAATGAGGAGCAGGTCAAGAGTGTGCCAACGGCCGATAGTGAAAAAAAAATTAACAATGAGAGTGATCTGTTATCCTGATCAGGTAATAAAGAATCACTCCAGTAAAAGCCGTTTTAAAAACTCCTCTTTTTGAGTCGGTTTGTCGTACTTTTCGGTCTCCTGATCAATGTCCAGATGATCCACAGGGATCGGCACTTCCTCAACCAGATCGAGTCCAAAGCTATTTAAACCAACTCTTTTTACAGGATTGTTGGTTAGCAGGCGTAACTTCCGAATACCCAGAGAGTGTAATATCTGAGCACCTACACCATAGTCCCTGGAATCCATTTTGGATCCGAGTTTGGTGCGGATTTCCTGGGGAGAAAGGCCATCAGATTGCAACCTGATAGCAGTGAGCTGATCCATAATGTTATACTCACGGCTCATCTGATCCATATAAAGAACAACGCCATGCTTTGAAGCGGCAACAAGCAAGAGGCTTTGGTGTAGCAAACCGGTTTTATCGCTTTGAGTGCTTCCAAAAATATCAGCGAGTGGATTGGCAGAATGTACTCTCACCAACACGGGAACCGTTTCATCCCACTCACCTTTTGTAAGAGCCAAATGGTTTTCGCCGGTTAGTTTTTCCTCAAAGACGTGCAGTTTGAAATCACCGTAGATAGTCGGCATATCCACACTCATAACATTACTAACGAGTGATTCATGCTCCATGCGATAAGCAATCAAATCCTTTATTGTTATCAATTTAAGATCAAAACGCTTGGCCAGCTGAATCAGGTCGGGCAGACGGGACATTTCGCCATCGTCATGCATGATTTCACAGATGATACCGGCGGGCATACAGCCTGCAAGGCGGGCCAGATCGATTGCAGCTTCCGTATGTCCGGCTCGTCGCAAAACCCCTCCATCTACTCCGGTGAGGGGAAAAACATGGCCGGGGCGCCTGAAGTCTGATGGTGTTGCTTCCGGGTTGATCAGCTCTCTGATGGTATTTGCCCTGTCAGGAGCAGAAATTCCGGTAGTAGTAAGTTTTTTGTGATCAACAGAAATGGTGAAAGCCGCTTCATCGGGATCAGCGCCCTCCGTAACCATGTAATCGAGTTCCAACTCTGCAGCCCGCTGGTTGGTTATAGGGACACAGACAAGTCCGCGCCCATATTTGACCATCATATTAACAGCTTGCGGCGTGACCTTATCGGCCGCCATTAGAAAGTCACCTTCATTTTCCCGGTCCTCATCATCAACGACGATGATCATTTTACCAGCGGCGATATCATCGATGGCTTCCGGTATGGTATTGAAGGTGAAATCAGACATATTCTCAGAGATGGTTGATTAATTGTATTCGTTTAGAATAGTAACCAACAGCAGGTTTTATATATAGATTAATCCATATAAAATCAAAACAACCCGATACCACAAGGCGTTCAGACAATCGGGATGTTTGGCTATATAACGAAAAAGTAATGGGAACTATTTTTTTCCAGGGTTAACGTCGGTAATAGAGCTTTTCTGAAAACGAGCTTTAACTCCACTGTCAATCTCAAGCAAAACGGTCTCAT
>SKZL01000150.1 GCA_007127395.1 Balneolaceae bacterium | reverse complement strand
CACAACAAAACAACGTAACAACCGGAAGGATCTACTACGATGTGATCAAAAAAGAGCGGCAGGGTGTCTATCTGGGAAAAACGGTTCAGGTGATTCCGCATATTACAGATGAGATCAAGTCTCATGTACTCTCTTTGGGGGCGTCGGAGAATTATGATGTAGTGATTACGGAGATTGGTGGAACAGTAGGGGATATAGAGAGCTTGCCCTATATCGAAGCGATGAGGCAGCTCAGATATGATGTTGGAAGAAGCAACACACTATCGATTCATCTGACCCTGATACCCTACCTTGCAGCCGCCGGTGAATTGAAAACCAAACCCACACAACATTCGGTTAGAACTCTTTCGGAGAGCGGTTTAAGTCCCGATATCCTGGTTTGCAGATCAGAATATGAAATTGATACGGGTATCAGACGGAAAATCGCACAGTTCTGTAATGTCGATATTGAGGATGTCATTGCATCTTTGGATGCAGAGAGTATTTATGAAGTTCCACTGCTGATGCTTGAGGAGGGACTTGACAGCAGGGTGATTCAAAAATTGAATTTACCGGCAAAAAATGCAGATCTGGTTAAGTGGAAGGAGTTTGTTAATAAGATTAAGAACCCTTTAAAATCTGTTGATATTGCACTTGTCGGAAAGTATGTGGAGCATCACGATGCTTATAAGTCGATCGTAGAAGCGCTGATTCACGGTGGTGCCATGAACGATGTAAAAGTTAACATCAAATGGATCCAGTTTGAGGAGTTGAACAATGGAAATCTGGAAGAGGTTTTGGGATCGGTTTCCGGAATTTTGGTAGCACCCGGTTTTGGAGACAGAGGCATTGATGGGAAACTGGAAGCTGTTAGGTTTGCCAGGGAGAATGAGATTCCATTTTTTGGTATCTGCCTTGGGATGCAGTGTGCTGTTGTTGAATTTGCAAGAAATTGTGCCGGAATGACCGGTGCAGACAGTACCGAATTTAATGCGGAAACACCCTATCCGGTCATCGATTATATGCCGGATCAAAGAGACCTGACAGATAAGGGCGGGACAATGAGGCTCGGTAAATTTCTGTGTGATCTGAATAAAAATTCTACCGCTTATGATGCTTATCGTCAAGATACTATTGAAGAACGGCACAGGCATCGATTTGAATTAAACAATGAACTACGGGAGGTTCTGATCGAACGCGGGCTGAAAGTAACCGGAGTGAATCCGGAAAGAGATCTTGTAGAAATTATTGAAATTGAATCGCATCCGTGGTTTGTTGGTGTTCAATTTCACCCGGAATTAAAAAGTACAGTGAATGAGCCTCACCCTCTGTTTGTTTCATTTGTAAAAGCATCCATGGAGTGTGAGAAAACAGTGAGTGACACCGAAGCTTCCGATAAACAAAATCAGCCGGCATAATTGAATTCATCAAAATTCTCTGACAGGGTTAGAGTCAGAGCTTGCGCAATTATAGAGAGTAATTCCAGTTTACTTCTGGTAAAGCAAAATGTACCTACAAGAGAGGAGCCTGTGTGGACTCCTCCCGGCGGCGGTGTTCTTTTTGGCGAATCGATAGAGGCTGCACTTGCCAGGGAGGTTCATGAAGAGACCGGTTTAAAGGTGGAAGCGCAACGCTTACTTTGGATTCATGAGTTTCTGGAGCTGCCACATCACGCAATTGAATTCTATTTTGAGTGCTCCATTGTCGGAGGAATGTTACGTTTAGGAAAAGATCCGGAACTGGTTGATGAAGAACAGATGTTGTTAGATGTCAAATTTGTTTCTCCAAAAGAAATTGACAGATTTACCATCGCTCCAGATTTTTTACATGAATATTTCAGAAATCAATCCAAATTACCGGAATCCATTTCAAGAATTGTAAGCTATTAGTGCATTGAACTGCTCATCTGTCGATTCATACTATCATAAACCGGTTACAAAAAAGGTTTGCAGCCGGTATGAAGAACTCTCTTTTTTCATTTATTGTGAATAAATTCCTTTTAAACTGAACAGCTCGAAACCGTACACTTTTTACTATTTTGTTTGCATTCAATCTAAATCCGGAACAGTTATGAAACTTTACTCTCTCATTTTACTCCCTCTGATTTCGCTATTCTTGATCTCTTGTGATACTGCAGAGCGTAGTGGCGATTTTGTTCTGCATAATGTTAATGGGTATTCTCTGCAGCAGGATGGTGATCTTTTTCAGTTTGAAGCGATCGCAGTTCGCGATGGAAAAATTGTGGATATAGGTACTGAAACCGCCATTCTGAATCTTTTTCAGGATCTGAGAAGAGTCGATGGAGAGGGACATACACTGTTGCCGGGACTGATCGATGCACATGCACATGTGATGAATCTGGGAATACGAGAACTGGATCTGGATATTACAGGGATTCGATCACTTGACGAGACTCTCGAGCGTATTGAGCAGTTTGCAGATGAATATCCCGACAGAGAATGGATCACCGGAAGGGGATGGAATCAGGTTTTATGGGAAGAAAATGAGTTTCCGACGGCAGCCGATATTGATCGTGTAGTCTCAGATCGTCCTGTATATTTGACTCGTGTTGATGGTCATGCAGCATGGGTTAATACAAAAGCACTGGAGCTGGCAGGTATTGATCGTGATACCCCGGATGTTCAGGGCGGGACCATCATACGTGATGAATCGGGTGAGGCTACCGGAATATTGATTGATGTCTCCATGTACCCGGTTAGAAATCTGATTCCCGGGAGAACAGAGGAGGATATTGAACTTGCACTTGAGCTGGCGATCTATGAGATGAAGAAAATGGGAATCACCTCTGTTCATGATGCCAGAACAGATAATGAGACATGGAATCTTTATAAAAAATTTGCAGATGAGGGCAGACTGAAGACCCGTATATATGCAATGGTTGCCGGAACCGGGTCAATATTTGATGTGATGGCTGCAGAGGGGCCAATCGAAAGTTACTCAGATGATTTGCTGGCGCTTAGAAGCGTCAAAATATCTGCAGACGGAGCATTGGGAAGCCGGGGAGCTGCTCTTTTGGAAGATTATCATGACGATCCGGGGAACAGAGGATTGCTCTTTTTTGATCAGGATGAACTCAACAATATGTTGTTGAAGGGCGCATCTTTAGGATTTCAGATGAATGTACATGCCATCGGCGATGCAGCAAATCGTCAGCTGCTTAATGCCTATCAATTTATCAATGAAGAGTTGGGAGAGGAGTCACAGAAAGAGCTACGGCACCGAATTGAGCATGCTCAGGTTGTTGCACTGGAAGATATTCCCAGATTTACAGAATTGAATCTGATCGCATCTATGCAGCCCACTCATGCCACCAGTGATATGAATATGGCTGAGGAGAGGGTGGGCCCTGAGCGCATCAAAGGAGCATACGCATGGCAGACATTTTTGGATCAGAGTACCATTATTGCCGGAGGTTCTGACTTTCCGGTAGAGGATGTTAATCCGTTTTATGGCCTCTATTCTGCAGTCACAAGACAAGACTTTGAAGGAATGCCTCCCGGTGGCTGGTACAGCCAACACCGGATGAGCCGGATAGAAGCATTGAGAGCATTTACTCTTGATGCTGCATATTCTGCACATCAGGAGGAGATTATCGGCACACTTGAACCCGGTAAATGGGCCGACTTTATCTTGATCGACAGAGATTTTTTTGAGATCGATGCCTCACAGATATGGCAAACAGAGGTGCTTGAAACTTGGGTTGCCGGAGAAAAGGTCTATAGCAGAAATTGAAAAAGATGCGAATACGAATTGAACAACTGAATCCTGTAATCGGGGACCTGTCAGGAAATAAAAAACTGATCCTGAATGCGTTGAAAGCTGCCGAAAAGGATAAGGTCGATCTGCTTATTTTACAGGAGATGGTAACGATTGGATATCCAACACTTGATCTGCTTGAAAATGAGTATTTCAGAAAGTGTTGCTATAAACTGAATGAAGAGATTATCTCGTCGACTGAAAATTGTGCGCTGCTGTTCGGAACAATTACAAAGAACGAAAAGAAGATTGGAAGAAAAATGCATAACTCTGCTATTCTGGCTGAGTATGGCAAGCGCATAGGGGTTGTTCACAAAACTCTTCTTCCCACTTATGATGTGTTTGACGATCTGAGATATTTTGAACCGAATGACAAGTTTGAGGTCATTGAATTCAGAGGCCTGAAATTGGGGGGAACTATATGTGAAGATATCTGGTACAATGAAAATGAAGTACAATATCACACCTATGAAATTGATCCGGCCAGCATTCTTAAAGGGAAAGGTGCAGACTTGATCATAAATATTTCGGCATCACCCTATACGTTATCCAAACATGAAAACCGTGTGTCGATGCTTCGAAATCATGCCGGAAGGCTTGGGATTCCGGTTCTTTACAGCAATCAAACGGGAGCACATACAGAAATAATATTTGATGGTGATTCGATGGCTGTTTCCGGTAAAGCTGAAGTAATTGCAAATACGGAGACCTTTGAACCGGGTTTTGCTGATGTTCTATGGGATTCGGGTCAAAAAGATATTGTTCCTGCAAATGGAGATGGGATCAGCGCTATAAAAAAGTATCCTGAGAAAGGCCCTGAAAGACATTTTCGGGCGATTAAACGTGGATTGAAAGATTATCTGGTGAAGACCGGAATTACCGATAACGTAATTATTGGGCTAAGCGGAGGAATTGATTCTGCTCTTGTTTGTGCATTGGCATCCGAGGCTTTAGGGCCAGAAAGGGTAAAAGCGATCACTATGCCGTCTCAGTTTTCGAGTGGCGGAAGTGTGTCAGATTCAGAACAACTTGCGAATAATCTCGGTATTGAACTTTTCACAATTCCCATCAAACAGATATTTAATGAGTTTGAGTCGGGCCTTAACCCGCTATTCGGTGATTTACCATTTGACATCGCAGAAGAGAATCTGCAAAGCAGAATTCGAGGCACACTGCTGATGGCCTATGCAAATAAATTTGGCCATTTTGTTTTGGCAACCGGCAATAAATCAGAATATGCAGTGGGTTATGCAACACTTTATGGTGATATGAATGGAGCCCTTGCAGTTATCGGGGATCTCTATAAAACAGAGGTTTATGAAATGGCAAACTGGTTGAACCACCAATATTATGGCCGGGAAGTGATACCGGAAACGATTATCACCAAAGATCCAAGTGCGGAATTGAGGCCTGATCAAAAAGATTCGGACAGTTTGCCGGATTATGGTGTGTTGGATGAGATACTTTATCGCTATATTGAACTGCAACGCAGTGCAGAAAAAATCATCACAGACGGAATCGACGCTGATACTGTCAAAAAAGTAATTAAACTTGTTGAACGCAGTGAGTTCAAAAGGTATCAGGCAGCACCAATACTTAAGCTGAGTTCCAAATCGTTTGGAGCAGGCAGAAGATGGCCTTTGGTTCAGCGGTGGACTCAAAATGAAACAGAACTAAGTATAAAAAAGTGATCTTTGTTTACTAATTTTCACAGATCTGAAATCATTTAATTTGTAACCTCAGTTTAGTAATTTTACAGAATTAACCCCATAGATTACCCTGCTCAATGAAAACGTTACTATCAATTCTATTAATTGTATTCTCCGGATCGGTATTGTATGCTCAGCAAAGTCAATCCGATGTCACTGAGACTGATGTACCTGTCAAACTGCTTCCCTATTCAAATCCGCTTACTGAGACGAGGGACGAGTCTGAATTAAGCGGAACTGCCATTGTTCAAAGTGATTTGGATATAGAACTGCTTCGCCGGATATCTAATGTCTACAAAAGGCATGTATTGGCGATAGATGCACAGGTTCAGGGGGATCTGGTACAGGCTGAAAATTATATCAATGATTCATTTGCAGCTATTCAATCATTGATGAATGACTATCCGGAGATTCAGAATAATCGAAGATTTGCGGAATTATACCGATCTGTGATTGCGGAGCATAGTGAGTTTTATGGAATTACTGAGACCAGAACTGAAACCGAGGGGGATATTTTTGAGATTAGATCTGAGCTCTTCTCAGAAAGCGATGATTGGATCGCTGAAGGTTTTGCAATGCCGGAAAATCTGACAATAAATCAAACACAGGTTCCTTTGATTCAGAATCAGCATGTAAACAGGCATCTCATGTACTACACTTTGCGAAGGCCGGATGTCATGGATCGCTGGCTAGAAAGATCGGAGTATTATTTTCCTATGATGCGCGAAATCTTTGAAGATGAAGGAGTGCCGACTGAATTGATCCATCTCTCTATGATTGAGAGTGGCCTTGTTCCTACAGCAAGAAGCTGGGCTGCAGCAGTGGGGCTCTGGCAGTTTATCAGGGCAACGGGTGCTTTTTACGGATTGGAGGTTAATTGGTGGATTGATGAAAGGAGAGATCCAATTAAATCTACACGTGCAGCAGCTCGTCACTTGGGGGATCTATATGAGATTTGGGGGGACTGGCACCTTGCATTGGCTAATTACAACTTGAGCCCAAGAGGACTTAGAAGGGCAATCAATGCTGCAGGTGGTGTACAGGACTATTGGGTTGCTTATCCATATCTGCCCAGAGAGACGAGAGGGTATGTTCCGGGCTATATTGCTGCAACAATGATAGCAATGAATCCTGAGGAATTTGGTTTTCAAAGGCATCACGGTATTGAACCGTATAAATTTGATGTAGTTGAAGTGGATGGCTTGATGCCATTGGAAGATCTTGCAGTAGCTGCAGGTATTACATTGGAAGAGTTGCGCTCTCTGAATCCGGAGCTTTTAAGATGGGCAACACCTCCGGGTAACGGATACCCGCTGAAGGTTCCTGCAGGGACAAAAGATGAATTTTTGGCAGCTTACCAGGATATACCCAAAGAGAACAGGGTTCAGGAAGTTGCAATGCACACGGTTAGCAGAGGTGAGAATCTGGGCTATATTGCTCAGAGATATGGAACATCTGTAAGGGCTCTTTTTGAATCAAATGAAGGTTTAAGCAGTACAATTCATCCCGGACAAAGAATTGTTGTACCCGTTGCGGCTAGTTCTGTAGAACGAATTGCAGCAGACAGGCCATCCAATCAGGCTTCAGTTGCACCGAGAACTCAACAAAGAGCTCCACAAGTTCAGGCACCGGCAAATACAAGTCCGATTACATATACGGTGAAGAGCGGAGACACCATCGGGCATATTGCCGAGTGGTATGATGTTAGAGCCTGGCAAATCCGACAGTGGAACGGCATCAGCAATACCATTCGAGTGGGGCAGAGATTAACTATCCATGTTCCGCAAGCCAACCGTGATTTTTATACTCAGATAGATGATCTTACATTCGCTCAGAAGCAGGAGGTTCAACGGCGTCAGCGTGCCGGTGAAAATATACTTGCTCTTCGATTTGACGGGTCATCTTCCGGCAGTAGCGGTACCATTACCTATACAGTCAGGAGAAATGATACATTGGGAGGCATCGCCAATCGTCATGGTGTTACCGTTGCACAGATCCAAAGCGATAATAACCTAAACGGAACAAGAATTTACGCCGGACAGACGTTGACGATCAGAAGAAGGTAATCGCAACAAATGAAACAATCCGGTAAATTAACGGCCATAGCAGTTCTGGTAATTATTTTAATTACGGGTACTGCATTGGTACGTAATGGTGATCTCTTTTTTCAGATAAAAAAGCAGATAACTATTTTCAATGACGTTTTTCGTGAAGTTGCCACTCAATATGTAGATGAAGCAGAGCCTCAAAAACTGGTTAATAGTGCTATCCGGGCAATGCTTGAAACATTGGATCCCTATACGGTATTTATCGATGAAGGGGAACAACAGCAGATGGAAATTTTATCATCCGGATCCTATGGCGGTATCGGAATTGAAGCAGGTTATCGAGGTGATGAAGTGGTTATTATTGCACCGATGGATGGATATCCGGCAGATAGAGCAGGCATGAGACCGGGTGATGTGCTTCTGGAAATAAATGGGGTATCAATGCGGGGTCTCTCACCGGAAGAGATTCAGCAGTTGACGATAGGTGATGTAGGTACAGAGATTACAGTGGTTATCCGGCGCCGTGGAATTGCAGATCAACTCTCATTCACACTTGTCAGAGAAAGAATTGAGGTGAAAAATATCCACTATGCGGGCAGGCTTGGTGAAAGTGATGAGATCGGCTATATCCATCTTTCAAGATTTGGCCAACGTACGTCAGAGGAGGTTAGAAGAGAGCTGATTCGTTTAAACGAAGAAGCTGAATTGGGCGGACTGATTCTGGATTTAAGAAACAATCCCGGAGGTTTGTTAAACGAAGCTGTTGAATTAGTTGATCTGTTTGTTGAACCCGGTGTGACCATTGTAGAAACCAGAGGGCGGCTAGAGAGTCAATATGCAGTTTGGTCAACAGAGGAAGCTGCAATATTTGAACAATTACCCATTGTAGTTTTAATCAATGAAGGGAGTGCAAGTGCTTCAGAAGTGGTTGCAGGTGCATTTCAGGATCTGGACAGGGCCGTAATTATGGGGGAACAGAGCTTTGGAAAGGGGTTGGTTCAAACCATTCGGCAACTCTCTTATAATACCTCTCTGAAAATAACCATATCACGGTACTATATTCCAAGTGGCAGAAGTATTCAGGCAATTGATTACAGCTCAAACAGTGAAACCGGTGAGTATTCCTCTATCCCTGACTCTTTGAGAAGAGCATTTCAAACGAAGAACGGCAGGGTGGTTTTAGATGGCAGGGGGATTGAACCTGATTTCCAAGCCAAAGGCAATGAAAGCAGCCTGATTGACTTTGAGTTACATCGCAGCAATCAATATCTCTTTTTTATAAATGATCTGATTTCGGAGTTAGGAGATGAGTCTTTTGAGGAATCCGGTTCTATACCGGATCGGCTCTTTCAACTATTTGCCAGTTTTCTTATCGCGGAAAAAT
>SKZL01000128.1 GCA_007127395.1 Balneolaceae bacterium | reverse complement strand
ATCGATTCTGTTTTCCCCCAGCCATTTGAGAATATCAGGGTTATTTTGCAATTGAAGTGACAGCGAGACATTCTCTTTTTTTACTTTATGATCATTGGTTTCGGCTGATCTAAAATCGGAGACGGCTGCAGCCATAATGATGACATCCGCATCCCGGTATTTCTTTACAAGGGTGAAAAGGTCTTCAGCCGATTCAAAAGTTTGATGGTTAAGCCTTTCCGGAACAGGAATGGTGACAGGCCCGCATAATAGGTTAACATCTCCACCCAGCATGTGTGCGGCATCGGCCATTGCAATACCCATTTTACCGCTGCTTGGATTTGAGATAAAACGTACCGGGTCAATAAATTCACGCGTTGGGCCTGCGGTGACAAGTACTTTTTTCCCGGTTAAGGGTCCCTGAATGGCATGTTCAGAGATAATATTTTTAACTTTTTTCAGGATTTTATCCGATTCCGGCAAACGTCCGACAGATTCCAATCCACTGGCAAGATAACCGGTTTCAGGTTCCATGAAATAGAAACCCATTCCAACAGCTCTTTTCAGATTTGTAGCTACGGCCGGGCTTTCATACATCTCTCCATCCATTGTTGGACAGATAAGAATAGGGCATCTTGCGGTGAGTACAGTAGTGGTGAGCATGTTATCTGCCTGTCCATGAGTAATTTTGGCAAGCGTATTGGCTGTGCAGGGAGCTATCAAAAACAGATCGGCCCACTCTCCCCACTGAATATGTTTAGTCCAGGAATTGCCCGGTTTTTCATCATTGAAGACTTCGACAGCTACTTCGTGCCGGCTGAGTGATGAAAATGTCTCTATACCAACAAATCGTGTAGCGGAAGGGGTCATGGTAACCCTGACCTCTGCCCCCGCTTTTTGAAACTCTCTTAACAGGTAGACCGCCTTGTATGCAGCCACCCCACCGGTCACACCCAGTAAGATGCGCTTACCGGCAAGCATGTTTAGAGCTCTTTGGTTGGATAGCGATAGGTCACTTTTTCTTCCATCAACTCATCCACTGCACGTTGAGTTGCATGCGGGAGTACTTCAAAAGCTTTAGAGATCCGCTCCTGCTCTTCGTTGAAGGTAAACTCATCTTCATCTTCGAAACCTTCAAAATATTTCAGTTTTTCATCCAATTCCAGCTTCTCCTGAGCCGCAATTTGACGGGCTCTTTTGGAGAGAATCACAATCTTTTCATACTTGTTGGACTCGCCGCCAATTTTTTCAACATCCAAAGTTCTAATAGGCATAATTTTTATCCTTTTAACTAAACATAAAGTTATTGACCAATTCTTTAATCTGCCCGTAAGCATTTTCCAATCGGTCGTTAATGACAACAACATCAAAGCGATCAGCGTATGTCATCTCATTTTTGGCACGCTCAATTCTGGTAGCAAGTGTCTCATCTGTCTCTGTACCGCGTAATTCAAGACGTTTTTTCAATACATCCAGGGATGGAGGTGCAAGGAAAACTGTGAGTGCCTGATCACCGTACATCTGCTGAATATTCAATGCTCCCAGAACATCAATGTCAAGCAGTACAAAGTACCCTTTTTTCAGGTCATTTTCAACGCTCTCGCGAAGAGTGCCATACATGGTTCCGTTATAGAACTCTTCATGCTCCAGAAACCGGTTCTGGTCAACTTTATTAATAAATTCCTCTTTGGATAAAAACCAATAATGTACACCGTCTGTTTCTCCTTCTCTGGGTTTTCTGGTTGTTGCGCTTACTGAAAATTTGAGCTTGTCAAAATCACTCAATAACCGCTTGGCCATGGTTGATTTTCCGCCACCGCTGGGAGAAACTAAAACGACAATTTTTCCTTTCTTACTCAATGTTCTGGACCTGTTCCCGAATCTGTTCCAGTTTTTCCTTACCAAGAACGATATGGTGTGATATCACGGAATCATTCGCCTTTGAACCGATAGTATTGAGTTCGCGATTAATTTCCTGGCATAAAAAATTGAGCCTTCTTCCAACAGGCTCATCTTGTTCAAGTGCTTTCAGGAAAAATTTAAGATGCGACTGCAGACGAATAATCTCTTCATTAACATCCATTTTATCGACCAGTATTGCAATCTCCATCTCCATGCGATCGGGGTCAAATTTATCATCACTGACCAGATTATTTATTCTGTTATGGAGTTTCTCCCGAACCTCAGGTACTCGTTTTTCAGAGATCAGCGTCACTTCCTCAATCATATCAGCGATGCCGTTAATTTGATTCAGAAGATCTTTTTTGAGCTCTCTACCCTCCTGATCCCGCATTTGATTGAGCATAGATATGGCATCAGACAGAGCAAGCTCCGCATTTTCCCAGATCTCTTCTAACTGATCTTCTTCCGGATTCCGGGTTTCAAATATCTCTTCAAATCTTAGGATATCCCTGATTGTTACCGGTTCCTGGATATTTGCGAGAAATTTAACCTCTTCTAGCATCTTTCCGTACGCCTTTACCATATCACTATTGAATGCGACACGGGTTGTTGACTCATCCTTTTTTTCGACGTTGATGTTAATATGCACTTTTCCACGGGAGAGTTTTGCTTGGATCGCTTCCTTAATTTTTAGTTCAAAATCTTGAAGACTTTTTGGAGTGCGTAATGTTATATCCAGATATCGGCTGTTCAGCGTTTTCAGCTCAACTGTAATCTGGTAGCCGTTGGATGAGTGTTCACCCCGTCCAAAGCCGGTCATCGATTTTATCATACAGCGATGTTATTAAAAGATTGACAATCAGGAAATATTAGTGCTTTCATTTGAATTTCAAAAATATAGGTTTAACGGATGATGCTTATAACCTTTTCTGCCAGCTCTTCAGCTGCTTTTTTACTCTCTGCTTCACTGTAAACCCGAACAATTGGTTCTGTGTTAGACTTTCTGAAATGGACCCATCCATTCTCAAAATCGATCTTTACACCATCCAGGGTGTTGGGATTCTGTTTTTGAAATGACTCTGAAACTTTCTTAAGCAACTGATCTGCGTCTACACCCAGATCTGCAAGCTGCAATTTCTGTTTACTCATCTCAAAGTGGGGAAGCGACTTTCGATAATCAGAGGCTTTCAGATTGCGCTCAGCCAATAGCTGTAGAGCCATGGCTGTACCGACAAGTGCATCCCGCCCGGGGTGAAGGTCGGGATTGATGACGCCTCCATTCCCTTCTCCGCTAATGATCGCATTCTCTTTCTGCATCACTTTGACAACATTGATCTCACCTACGGCTGACCTGTGGCACTGAGCACCATATTTCTCGGAAATTTTATCAGCTGCACGGGAAGAGGAGAGATTGGTAGCTGTATCTCCGTTTTTCTTTGAGAGCATCAGGTCAAAAGCCATCACCTGAGTATACTCTTCACCAAACAGATCACCATTTTCATCAACAAGTGCAAGACGGTCCCCATCCGGATCTGTTACAATTCCCAGGTCACATTTTTGTTCCCGGACCAATTCGCATATTTCGGACAAATGCTCAGGCAGAGGTTCAGGATTATGAGGAAATATACCGTTGGGCGTGCAGTGTATCTTCTGAACGCTGACCCCCAACGCCTCAAGCAGTTCCGGCAGAGCGTTGGATGCCGCGCCATTTACAGCATCTACAGCAACCTTAAAGTTTTTTGAACGGATCAGTTTTTCATCTATATACGGCAACTCTAGAATTTTTCGGATGTGATAGGAGGCGAGGTCAGAATCAGTAGTAATAGAACCGATCTGATCAAACATTTTGTAGTTGAAGTTACCATCCTCTGCCAGGGTGAGGACCTCTTTTCCCTGCTCCGAATCCAGAAATTCACTTCTGTTGTTCAAAAGCTTCAGTGCATTCCACTGTTCCGGATTATGACTGGCCGTCAGAATAATCCCGCCTTCTGCCTGATGTTTCAAAACCCCCATGGCCACTGTCGGAGTGGTAGCAATACCTGTTTTGATAACATTACACCCAGTGCTTTGAAGTGTGGCACAGACAATGTCTTCACAAATTTGGCCTGTTACCCTGGAATCCCTGCCAACAACAACGCTACCGCCATTCAGCCAGGTTCCGTATGCAGCGGTAAAGGTTACCAGGTTTTCCGGTGTAAGGTGAGTTCCAAAGATTCCCCGGATACCGGAGACAGAGATCATAAGTGCCATAGATAAATGTAAGTAGGTTCGAAGTTCATATCATTGCTATTTTAATGATAGTGATAATGGATAAAAACCAAAAAGGAATGTAATGTTGCTATTCAGGAATCCACTTGGTCTCTTCTAAACCGGCTTCCTGATTTTCAAATCGGGCCAATACGAATAGAAGATCCGACAAACGGTTCAGGTAGATGATGGTCTCCTCGGAAATATTTTCATTCCATTTCAATTCGACTGTATGTCGTTCTGCCCTTCTGCATACAGTCCTGGCAAGATGAAGATAGGCACCGGGTTTGGATCCGCCCGGTAGTATAAAAGATGTAAGAGCCGGTAAAGAGCTGTCGATGGTATCGATCCATGATTCAAGTTGCTCAATTTCGTCTGTTTTAATACGCTGTACTTTTGTTTTTTTTGATTGAGGTGTAGCCAGATCGGCACCCAGCACAAATAGCTGTTTTTGAATTTCATTCAGAATTTCTGATCCTTTTTTACTGAGAGGATGGGTCAACCCTAATCCAATAACTGAATTGAGCTCATCTACAGTACCGTATGCTTGAATTCTAAGGTCATTTTTTTCTACTTTAGAGCCGCCAAAGAGTGATGTATAACCTTTATCACCCCGTTTTGTGTAAATTTTCATTGAATCACCGATATATATAAGTTACATGTATAAGAGTAGAGACATCTTTTGAGTACAAATGGTTCACGACAAACACCTTCAGAAATAATTTTTAGCCATTGTAACTATTCAAATAAAAGGTAAAGAGCCTGGAAATGGAAATCAGATCAATTTTTCAGGATATATATACTACTGTCCAGCTCTTCCAGATGGATAAGCAGATGGTTTATTGAATTTGGATCCTTTAACCCGGAAATCTGATCTGTAAGTTTCTGTAACTGTGTAAAGCAAAATGGGTTAAGTATTATGAGTGAATATGTGCAATTTAGAACATTTCTGAATAAGCTCAGAATTGCAGATTTCGACCGATATTTCTTGCCTTTTTAAGTAGAAGAAGCGATTTTAAATAAATAAAGAAAAACCGGATAAAAAAGTCCTGTTTTAAAAAAATTTACTATCTATATCATCAAATCTGATTTATATGCCATCTATTATTGAAGCTTTCCAGTCTCAGGTTGGCCGCAAAATTCTAACCGGGCTGACCGGAGTTTTGCTTGTGCTATTTATTGTTTTCCATTTGGTTGGCAATCTTGCCATTTTCGGTGATCCAAATGCAATGAACAGTTATTCTCACTTTTTGCATCAGCTGGGGCCATTGTTGTGGATTGCACGTGTGGGATTACTTCTGATCTTTGTGGTTCATGCATGGATCGGAATCTCCATCTGGTTTGGAAAGAAGAAAGCCAGGCCACAGGATTACAAGGTGTACAGCAGTAAAGGGGGCCCCAGTAAACAGAGTCTCAGTTCCAGAAGTATGGCGTTCACCGGTGTTGTGCTGTTGATCTTCGTAATATTTCATGTTAACACATTTGCTTTGGGTGACATGGGAACCGTTACGGTTGATGGAGTGGAGATGCACGACATCAAGACACTCGTATTGGATACATTCGCAAATCCTTTTTATGCCTTTGGATATACTTTTGTTATGATGTTACTGGGTGCACACCTGGGGCATGGAATATGGAGTGCTTTCACATCACTAACACTAAGTAGTCCGAAAGCATCCGCAATGGTCTATACAGTCGGTGTCATCGTTGCGGTAATCCTGGCGATAGGATTTCTGTTTATCCCACTCTACATCTATTTTGCCGGAGGATGTGAAGCGGCGCTAATCAATTGTAATTAACCGGTTTTAAAAAGAATAAAGAGAATATGAAATTAGATCCGAAAATACCTTCAGGACCATTAGAGCAGAAGTGGAATAAGCATCTAAACGATGTCAAACTTGTCTCTCCGAACAACAAAAGAAAGTATAATGTTATCGTTGTGGGAACAGGTCTCGCCGGGGCATCTGCTGCAGCAAGTCTCGCAGAGTTAGGTTATAATGTGAAGACTTTTTGTATACAGGATTCTGCCAGAAGAGCACACAGTATTGCTGCTCAGGGAGGGATTAATGCAGCAAAAAACTATCAAAATGATGGTGACAGTGTTTGGCGGCTATTTTACGATACAATTAAAGGCGGTGATTATCGCAGCCGTGAAGCAAATGTTTACAGACTGGCAGAAAATTCAAACCATATAATCGATCAGGCCGTCGCTCAAGGAGTACCTTTCGGACGTGAATATGGAGGCTTGCTGGATAACCGGTCATTTGGTGGTGCTCAGGTTTCCAGAACATTCTACTCAAGAGGTCAGACAGGTCAGCAACTACTTCTTGGCGCTTATCAGGCAATGATGAAGGAGGTCTATTCCGGTAAAATTGAAGATTATCCGAGACAGGAGATGCTGGATCTGGTGGTTGTGGACGGTAAGGCCAGGGGAATTATTACGCGTAACCTTGTATCAGGTGAGATCCAGAAATGGTATGCAGATGCAGTAGTCCTCTGCACCGGCGGATATGGAAATGTATTCTATCTCTCTACAAATGCAAAAAATTCAAATGTGACAGCGGCTTGGAGATGTCACAAAAGGGGAGCGGCATTCGCCAATCCATGTTTTGTTCAGATTCACCCCACCTGTATCCCGGTTTCCGGTGATTATCAATCCAAACTGACACTCATGAGTGAGAGTTTGAGAAATGACGGGCGAGTTTGGGTGCCACGTGATAAAGATGAAAAACGCGCCCCGAATGATGTACCTGTGGATGAAAGATACTATTTCCTTGAAGAACGGTATCCAAGTTTCGGTAACCTGGTTCCGCGTGATGTTGCTTCAAGAAACGCAAAACTTGTATCTGATGATGGTCTTGGCGTTGGTGACAGTGGATTGGCGGTCTATCTTGACTTCAGGGATGCCATCAAACGAGATGGAAAAGAGGTGATCGAAGCCAAGTATGGCAACCTCTTTGATATGTATGAAAATATCACTGATGAAAATCCATACCAAACACCGATGAGGATCTTCCCGGCTGTTCACTACACAATGGGTGGACTTTGGGTAGACTACAATCTTATGAGTAACATACCGGGCCTTTTTGTGGCCGGTGAGGCAAATTTCTCAGACCATGGAGCAAACCGACTGGGTGCAAGTGCATTGATGCAGGGATTGTCTGACGGATACTTTATTATACCTTACACAGTTGGAGACTACCTGGCAGGTGCAGATTTGAAAAAAGTGGATACCGGCCATGAGGCATTCAGTGAAGCCGCAGAAACTTCTTCAAAACAGTTGGATAAATTGCTCTCAATCAAAGGAAGCAAAACCATTATTGAGTTCCACAGGGATTTGGGTAAGATCATGTGGGATAAGGTGGGTATCTCCAGAAATGTTGAAGGATTGACCAGCGCTCTTGACGAAATCCGTAAATTGCGAGATGAGTTCTGGCAAAACGTTAGAGTACCCGGTGAAGCAGGTTATTATAATAAGTACCTGGAATATGCACTTCGATTGGCAGATTATTTTGAACTCGCCGAACTAATGGCATTGGATGCGATGGATCGGAATGAATCTTGTGGTTGCCACCTTCGGGATGAATACCAGACTGAAGAGGGAGAAGCGATCAGAAACGATAAAGATTTCGCATATGTTTCTGCTTGGGAATATCTCGGAATAAATGGCAAATTAGAGACCAAACTTCATAAAGAAACACTTGAGTTTGAGTTCGTGGAAATGAAACAAAGAAGCTATAAATAACAGGATTTTATGAGTGAGATGACAATCAACCTTAAAGTTTGGCGACAGAAAAATGCAAATGATCCCGGTCATTTTGAAGATTATCTCTTGCCTGATGTAAATGAACATATGTCTTTTCTGGAGATGCTGGATGTGCTGAATGAAAAGCTTATGAAAGAGGATAAAGATCCTGTTGAGTTTGATCATGACTGCAGGGAAGGTATTTGCGGATCATGCAATATGGTGATTAATGGCCGTGCACATGGCCCAAAGCATAAAACGGCCGCCTGTCAGTTGCATATGCGTAACTACAGCGATGGTGATACCATAGTTATCGAACCGCCTCGTGCTGCTGCTTTTCCGGTCATAAAAGATTTAGTAGTTGACCGCTCTGCGCTTGATAGAATTGTAGAGGCAGGTGGATATATATCCGTTAAGACGGGTGCTGCACCTGAGGCCAATCTGATTCCGGTTCCACAGGAGGTTTCTAATCAGGCTTTTGACTATGCAACATGTATCGGTTGTGGAGCTTGTGTGGCTGCTTGTCCAAATTCATCCGCATCTCTCTTTACCGGAGCAAAATTATCACATCTGAATGCCTTGCCGCAAGGACAGCCGGAGAAAAATAAACGTTCGATTGCAATGGTTAATCAGATGGAGAAAGAGGGATTTGGTGACTGCTCAAACTATGCTGAATGTGAAGCAGTTTGTCCGGTCGGAATCAGCATATCCGCCATTGCTCAGATGAGAAAAGATTATATGAAAGCTGTTTTTTAATCATAAAGAGCAGGAAAGTATCAGAGCTGTAATAAATTAAAGAGCGTAACTTCAATGTTGCGCTTTTTTTTTATTCAAAATAGATTATATGGATTTGATTTATGATTTGTACGGTCCATAACATAACTTTGAGATCAACTTTCATTCATTTTTTACGTAGTAAAGTAAAGTTGTTGTGGTGCTCTTTCAATCAGAAGACCGGATGAACAACATCAGTTATAAGACATTTATAAATAGGTAAAGAAATCAAAGGAATATAAAACGAATCATGAAAAAATTATCCCTCTCCGTTATAAGT
>SKZL01000316.1 GCA_007127395.1 Balneolaceae bacterium | reverse complement strand
GATGATATGGCGCTTGAAGATATTAATGAGGGTATTCGATCAATAACAGATCTATTGACAGATCTTGATCCGGAAGTGATGTTTTTGGTTGCCAACTCGATTTGGTTCAGGGAAGGCTTGCCTGTAAAGGAGATTTTTTTGACACAGGTAAAGGAATCGTTCGGTGCAACATCTGAAAGCATGGATTTCACACAAAGTCAGTCGATAGACCGGATCAATGACTGGGTGAGTGATAATACCAAAGGAATGATCGACTCTATTATAGAAGAGATTGAGGATGATATGGTGATGTTTTTGATAAATGCAATCTATTTCAAAGGTGATTGGCTCAGCAAATTTGATGTAGATCGAACAGAAAGAGCAGATTTTTTCCTGGAAAACGGAAATACGAAAAACGTCAATATGATGAGTCAAAATGGCCGTTTTGCATCCTATTTTTCTGACGAGGTTCATATGGTGGAGTTGCCTTATGGTGATAGCCTCTTCACGATGTCAGTGTTGCTGCCGGCCGATCCTGAGACAAAGATCGAGCAGTTTGTTGAGCAAAAAGTAAATGCTCAAAACTTGACTAAATGGCGGTCGAAGTTGTCGGATGGCTCGCAGAAGGTAATTGTTGAGCTGCCAAGATTTGAAATTGAGTTTGAATTGAGCATGAATGATCTATTGAAGGAGATGGGAATGGAGATCGCATTTGACGAATGGAATGCAGACTTTAGCGGCATTGCAGATGTATCACCGCAAAATATATCTATTGGTGAAGTGAAGCATAAAGCTGTTATCCGTGTTGATGAGGAGGGCAGTGAGGCAGCGGCAGTTACAAATGTTGGGATGGTTGTTACCTCTATGCCTCCCGCATTCAGGGCTGATCGGCCATTCGTTTTTATTCTTCATGAAAGGGTAAGCGGGACCAACTTGTTTATGGGCAAAGTTGTGGACCCCTGAGTTCCGCCTGATTACAAACATTGCTTCTTCTTATAAATTTCCAAACGCAAAGTCTCAATAATCTTGCTCTTTATCAGATGAGGGATCATTTTTTAAACCATCCGAAAAAAACAAGCTTCAAAAACTGTTTTTCAGCCCATATCTGGAGAGAAGAGATGCTGTGATATTCCTCTATTTTAGCCCCCGCCTAAGCCCGTTTTTGTAGCTACAGAGACAAATCTACAGTTTTTATCTCTAAAACAGGTGCAATGGTAGTCGATCAAATATCTTGAGAATTGGCAGGCAGGGATTCAAATTTAGATGAAAATCATAGAATATAGATCTCGAATAGTAAAACAGCCTGCATTTAGGAAAAGAGACATAAATGGCAAATATGACAAGTATGGCATCAGTTACTGGAACATGTGTATCTAAGAGTCGTAAATGGATATGTTATTGAATATATAAACGGGTGACTTGAAAAGAGCTTAATGAGTGAGGATTTGTTTAGCCTTCACGGTGTAGATGAGCCATCTCGGATAATTGAATTCTTCCTTCATAATAGGCCTTTCCAACTACAACACCATATAGCTGATGGTTTTGGAGGGTGACCAGATCCTGCAGATTTGAAACTCCTCCTGAAGCAATCCATTTCAGTCCGGGAAATCGGTTTTGAAGATTTTGATACATTTGAAAATTGGGTCCGGTCAGCATTCCATCTCTGGATATATCTGTACTGAGAACTCTATTCAATCCCGCCTCAATCATAGGTTCAAGAAATCGCTCAATCGGAGTATCGGTAGTTTCAAGCCAGCCACCAAAAGCCATTTTGCCCTCTTTCAGATCCAGGCCAAGTATCATTCGATCACCAAACTTAGAGATCGACTCTATCCATTCGTCATGATTTTTAACAGCCATGGAGGAGCAGATAACACCGTTCAAACCGGCATCAATCAGTAATTCAATATCTTTGAGTGTTCTGACTCCTCCGCCCGTCTGAATGGATAATCCGACGTTATCAATCATTGATCTGATGATAGGAAGGTTTTCAAAATTACCACTTTTGGCACCATTCAGATCCACCACATGGATATGAGTAAATCCTGCAGTTTTAAATTCAGTCGCTACATCCAGTGGATTAGTATGGTAGATAGTTCTCTTGTTATAGTCACCTTTCTCGAGACGAACTGCCTGCCCGTCAAGCAGATCGATAGCGGGAATAATTCTCATATTTATTACTATTAATTCCGATGATGAGTTTATATGATTTTCACAGAAATCAAACTATGTGGTTTTGTATTGAAAACCAACCTCATTGGGATACGTAACATAGTGAAGTGAGAACCTGATCCACTACTACAGATTTTTCTGATTTATACAGCGTCTGTATCAGAAAGATTATTTGGCTTTTGTTGATACACCATATTTAGAAAGTTTTGGAGTAGGAGTGAACCTACCTGTCCCGATTTTTCAGGATGAAACTGTACACCCATGAAGTTGTCTTTTGCTACAACAGCTGCAAAATCTCTGATATATTGACACGATGCGAGGGTGTATTCATTGGTGGGAGCATAGTAGCCATGTACATAGTATAAAAACTGCTTGTTATCTATGCCTTTAATGAGTGGGTGCTCAATCTTTGTTTCAAATTGGTTCCAGCCCATATGTGGAACTTTAGCTTTAGTGGAGTCAAACTTCTTTAGTCTGCCAGGTATCATACCGAGTGTTTTACAGTCACCCTCTTCAGAAGTTTCGAACAGCAATTGCATACCCAGACAGATACCAAGTACCGGTTTTTTGGTTGATTTAAGCCAAACATCCAGATCTTTTGCCCTCAAATCATCCATAGCCGCTGATGCATGGCCTACGCCGGGAAATATTATTGCATCAGCTCTGTCCAGTTCAGCCGGATTATCTGAAATAAAATAGTCTGCATTAAGACGTTGCAATGCATTGGATACCGATGTAAGATTCCCAGCTCTATATCTGATTATTCCTATCAAAATAAACTAAATGATTCCTTTAGTTGAAGGTAAGATCCCCTTCATTCTTTCATTTCTACTAATGGCAAATCTGAGAGCTTTTGCAAATCCTTTGAAAATGGATTCGATCACATGATGCTCATTTTTACCATCGGCTTTAACATGAATGGTAGCTCTGACGTTCATTGCAAGTGTGTAAAAAAAATGTTCCAGCATTTCTGTTGGAAAATCTCCCACATATTCTCTTTTGAGCTCTACTTCCCATCTGAGATATGGCCTGTCGGAGAGATCAATGGCAACAATGGATTGAGCTTCATCCATAGGTAATGCAAAGCCGTACCTTTGAATACCGGCTTTGTTATCGGTAACAGCCTTGCGTATGACCGTTCCCAGAACGATCGCTGTATCCTCTATCGTGTGATGCTCATCCACCTCCAAATCGCCGTTTACCTGTAAGTCCAGATCAATCAACCCATGTTTTGCTATCTGATCCAACATATGATCAAAAAAGAGTATACCTGTTTTTATGGCGCTGTTACCTTTGCCATCAAGCAGCACAGAGGCCTTTATTTTAGTTTCATGAGTATTTCGCTCCAAACTGGCTCTTCTTGCGGGAAACAGTATGTGATCACACAACTCTTTCCAGCCTTGACCGGTTGCCAATATTCCCTCACTATTCTCCAGTTTAAGAGACAATTTTTCCTGAGAATCACTCTTTGTATTTAAAACAATAGAAGCAGCCGTTTGATCCGAATCTCCCTGATAGAGAATGATTTCTTCATTTTTAACAAGCTGAATGATAGTTTCACTCAGAGAGTTTGTATCTGTATAGAGTTCATAACCTGAATCCTGAAGCCTTTTCAGAGAAGTCAGAGCTACCGGTCTTAGAATATTCTGGTTTTCAGAAAGAAGTGAAAATAAACTGATGTGGATTTTCATGATAAGATCTTTTTTAGAGTACGTAAAAAATGTCTGTTTTCATCCGGCAAACCAATGGTGACTCTGAGGCAATTTTCACAATTTGGTTCATTTCCCCTGTAGCGTACAATGATACCTTCCTGAGCAAGTTTCTGATAGACAGTGAGTGCATCTTTTATCTTAAACAATAGAAAATTGGCATTTGAGGGATAGACATGTTCAACAGATTCAGCATATGAGAGTTGTTCTGCAACATAGTTTCTCTCTTCAATGATCTTTTCAATATTGAATTTTATGAGTGTCATCTGATCAAAAGCTTTCAAGGCTGTATCTGCGGTCAGCTTATTTACATTATAGGGGGCCTTAACCTTTAGCATCACCTGTATAACCTCCGGACTGGCGATGGCTATACCAAGTCTTATTCCGGCCAATCCAAACGATTTTGAAAATGTCTGCAGCACTACCAGATTTGAATACTGTTGAACCAACTCTGCTGTCGATTCCTGTCTGCTGAAGTCGATATAAGCCTCATCAATCACAACGATGCCGGGGAATGAGTTGATCAGCTTCAGCATATCCACTCTTTTCAGGTCATTGGCTGTAGGATTATTCGGTGAGCAGAGAAATAAGATTTTCGTATCGGCACCTGCTGCTTCCTCTATCTTGTCAGCCTGCAACTGAAATGAGGAGGTCAGCGGTACCTCTTTAACTTTCACATCATTTATGTTGGCCGCTACACGATACATGCCATAAGTTGGAGGGGTTATCATGATTGAATCTTTGCCCGGTTCACAAAACATGCGTATCAACAGATCGATCGGTTCATCGCTGCCAACTCCCAAAAAGATATTTTCATAATCCACATTTCTCCAATGTGCAATCTTTTTACGCAAAATATCCTGTGTAGGTGATGGATACCGATGTAAATTGAGTGGATTTCGAACAGGTGACCCAAGGCTATTTTCGTTTGCATCAAGCAATAATCCCTCGTTATAATCATCCCGTGCACTACGATATGGTGTCAGATTTCGGATGTTCTTCCGTAGAATATTTTGAATATCTATCTCCATTTAAAACTGTAAAGTATGTTGCAGGTATCTATGTAAATCTAACATTGTGGGCAGTAGCTGAAATCTAAAGGATATTCAGATTCATTTTGAAAGTTTTTTCAGCCTTACAGTTACCGCTTCTTTATGGGCATCCAGGCCTTCTAAATTTGCGAGTATCTCTACAACAGGTCCCAGGCTTCTCAAACCATTTTCTGACAGTTTCTGAACCGTGATAAATTTCTGAAAGCTTTGTAAAGAGACACCACTGTACATTTTGGCATATCCGTATGTTGGAAGAGTATGATTTGTACCGGATGCATAATCTCCCATACTTTCAGGTGTCCAAGGACCCAAAAAAATGGAACCGGCGTGGTCAATCCGTTCAACCAGTTGATCTGCATTTTCGGTCTGAATAATCAGATGCTCCGGTGCATATTGATTTGAAAAATCGAGCGCAGATTCGATATTTGGGGTGATCAGAATAAAGCTTTTGGAGAGTGCCTTTCTGGCAAACTCTTTTCTTGAGAGGAGATCCAATTGTCTGTTTAGTTCATTTAGGATAGGCTCAATGTCTGCCGTTTCCGGAATTACAAGAATAGACTGACTGTCTGATCCATGTTCTGCTTGTGAGAGCAGATCAGCGGCAATAAATGAAGGATCAGCATGTTCATCAGCAATGACCAGTACTTCAGAAGGGCCGGCCGGCAAGTCGATACCGACCAGTGCATCGCTGTTTTGGAGAATCATTTTGGCTGCAGTAACATATTGATTTCCGGGCCCAAAAATTTTGTCAACTTTTGGGATAGTCTCAGTACCAAAAGCCATGGCTGCTATTGCCTGGGCACCTCCTGCCTTGATGATTTTTGATACCCCGGTTCTTTTGGCTATGTAGAGAATTGTTTCCGGTATTTCGCCATCGCGAGTCGGCGGGGTTGCCAAGACCACTGTTTTGCATCCGGCTATCATGGCAGGTATGGCAAGCATCATGGCAGTAGAAGGTAGCGGGGCGGTACCGCCGGGTATGTATAGTCCGACACTTTCAACGGGCCGAACCACTCTTTGGCAGACAACTCCGGGCTCTGTTTCAATTTCGATGGGTGATATATGTTGAGCTGAATGGAAACGGTGAATATTTGCCATGGCACGATCTATGGCTTTTTTAACCTCATCCTCAGGCACCGCGTCAAAATCTTCAGGGTCTATTGTGATTGATTGCAATTCTGCACCATCAAATTCCCGGGTATATTTTCTGATGGCACTGTCCCCGTTTAATCGAACATCTTCAATGATCGGCTCAACCGTTGAAAAAATTTCCTGAAAATTTATTTTTGGCCTTTCGCAAAGTTGGCTCAACTCCTTTTGACTCAGCTCAGTCTGTTTTATGACGTTTATGATCTTGTTCATTATTCTTTAGTATATGGTAGACAATGGATAAATGCGATACACAGAAATTTGAAAGTAAATTGAATCTCTGTCAGGCAATCATACTCTCTATTGGCAACATGACGATCCCTGTTGCCCCTGCTTCTTTAAGCTGTTCCATTACATCCCAAAATGTAGAAAGTGGAACCACTGCGTGAACCGCTACCATTCCATTATCCGCCAAAGGCATCACGGTCGGACTCTTAAGTGACGGAAGAATCTTTTTGATCACCGGTACGGAATCTCCCGGGGCATTCATCATAATATACCTGCTTTTCGCGGCTTTTTGGTACCCCTCAATTCTTTGAAGAATGCGATTAATTAACTCCTCTTTACCTTCTGAAAGAGGTTTTTTGGTTTTAATGAGTTGAGTTTCTGAGTCAAAAATATTCAGTACCTCTTCCAGGCCATTTGCTTTAAGTGTTCCGCCTGTCGATACAAGATCACTGATTGCGTCTGCGATTTCCAGACGGGGAGCTATTTCAACAGATCCTGAAAGGGTAATCACACTAACGTCAATACCTCTGGTCTCAAAATAGCGGCGGGTAATACCGGGATAGCTTGTTGCAATCCTTTTACCGGCGAAATCTTCAGCCTTTCTGAGCCGATCTTCTTTAGGGGCAGCGAGTGAGAGACGGCAAACTCCATAATTGAGGCCACGTAAAATGGTAACTTCAGCCTGATCTTCTTCAACAACATTTGCGCCAACAAATCCAAGATCACACACACCATCTTCCACATATTCAGGAATATCATCATCCCGGATCAATAGAAGTTCAACATCAAAGTTGAGGCATTTCACGAGCAGGCTTCGCTTGTAATCATCGAATTTAAATCCGATTCCTTCAAGCAGATTAATTGTTTTTTCAGTTAAACGGCCGCTTTTTTGCACGGCAATTCTTAATGAAGTAGTAGAGTCCAAAGTTCTCATATGTAGATAGTTTATTTTGTAAAGTGTGATTTAGATTTTTTTGGTCAAACAAAAAAAGGGCGTAAAAAGTTGATTTAAATGTGCAAAAGTGAGAGAGAAGCTATCAATGCACAAGATGCCCGTAATCACCATGATGATGGTGAACGAAAGTGGAGAGGAGTATGTGATGTTGCTTTTTATACACTCTTCAAAACTATGGATTTCAAAGGTACGAAACCAAACTTTTTTTCAGGGTGCAAGGTGCAGGGTGCAGGGTGCAAGGTACAGGGTTCAGGGTGTGTTTATCCCTGATTTAGCTTGACCGTTATTATTGATTATCAGTTTAGATTAAAGGTACAATAGGGATATTGACACGCAGTGTCAATGGCCAAGCTTTGGAGGCTAGCCTCCAAAAATGTTGGCGTGTTTTCCGACCGGATTACTTCCACTTTTCGCTCGGCTTCGGGCAATGCCCGGTAAACCTGTTCGTACTCGGCTGGAGAGCACCTGCCCAGTGATCCATGATGACGCTCGGTGTTGTAGTCCGCCACAGCCAGATTGGTATAATACCTCAGCTGCCGAAAACTATTCAGGGACCGTGGAATCAGGTATTCGTTTTTGATGACCCCGTTAATGCGTTCTGCAAAAGCGTTGTCCTGGGCTTTGCGGCCCATACTGATCTGAATCCCTCTACCTCTGAGCATGGCCAGATAGCGCCCGTCGGTATACTGACTGCCGCGATCCGAGTGATGAGTCAACCCTTTCAGATCGCCTTCATTGAACGGCTCCAGAGCCATCTCCAGCGCCTTGAGATTGGCTTCAGCCCGCAGATTCTTGCTGATGGCATAGCCGACAATCCGCCGCGTATACACATCAACAATGAAGGTCAGATAATAAAAGCGATCGCTCACCTTGATGTAGGTAATATCGCTTTGCCACACCTGATTCGGCCCAGTCACGACTCGCCCTTCAATTACATTTTTAAACACCTTATGGGCAGGAATCGTGGTCCGTACAGGGTTATTCGTTCGCCGGATCCCATAGCCCAGTTGCATAAATATCCGGCAAAACTTATCGCGACCCAATCCATCAGGCTCGATATTCCAATACATCTTCTCCAGGCCTTCCCCCGGGTTCTTGCTGCGACGCTCGTCCACCTGACCAATAACCTTTCGGATCATGGCCAGTTCGGCCTGCTCGCGACGGAAGTGATCCCAGACACCTTGTTTGCTAATTTCCAAGGCCTCATAGAGGGCATTCAGACTATAACCAATCATGGCTCGGTGCTCCTGGAACCACTCGATGACCCGGTAGAAGAGTTTTTTTTTAAGTCGATGTTATATTCCTCTTTGGCCAGTTCAGCCATCTTTTCATAAAAGTCCAACTGGATCTGTTTGCGGCCCAGGGCCTGCTCGAGTTCGGCGATTTTGTTTTGCAGGTCTTTGAGTTTTTGATCGGTGCTTTGAGACATTTCGACGACGTTTATTTTTGGTGAATCAGCGGGTGAATATTTATAGATCCAATTATAGATCGTTCGTTCACCGCAATGATACAATTCTGCCAGCTCCTTTGCAGTAAATTTGCCAGATCGAAACTCGTCAACGGCTTTACGACGGATTTGTTCGCTGAATTGTCGGTTTTTTCGAAGTTTTCGTAGATTCATAGCTTGTTGATTTAGTGGTCAAGCTATGCTAGGAATAGACAGTGCAAGTTAAAAAAATTAGTCATACTAAATAAACATCATTCGATCTTGATTGCCGACTGGAGGGTGATTGTTTGCGTAGGAAGATCACTATGAAATAAGATTACTGATT
>SKZL01000164.1 GCA_007127395.1 Balneolaceae bacterium | reverse complement strand
GATGTATGCTGATAGAAAAAAATGGAAACTTGACGAGGTGTTTATCGAACTGAAACATTACAGAGTTGACAGTGAAAAGAGTGAGTCTGACAGTAAGAGAAAGTCCAAAAAAGATATCATAGAGAAAGAGATTATTTTGAAAGGTGATCTCAGTGAAGAACAGATTAAAAGACTGATCGAGATATCTGAAAAATGTCCGGTTCACAGGACACTGAAGGGAGAGATTGATATTCTCACAACAGGGGTCGAAAAGTAGCGTTTAGTCAAGACTTCTTGTTGCTAAAAGCGCTTGAAAATATTCATTTTCAGGTAATTTTAGATTCAATTCCCGTGGTTCACGATTGAGACAAGAGTCAAAAATCTGTGGAGATTCAAGACTTAGTTCATTTCTGCAGTTTTTTAGAATGGTCTCTTTCCAGCTGCCCAATTTTAGCCAGATGAATGGATTGTCACTTTTTGAAGTGAGTATGTACCAAATGCCCGAACTGATCACTTTATAATAATTTTGGAGCATTCTGGTTTCCGGTGTGCCTGCTACAGATATTGTGAAATGGTAGTTGTCGGAGAGCACCTGCAGTTTTTCATGCTCTTTTTTATATTTTGTATAGTCGGTTATAACAGGGAATGGGTTGTGGTTTTTTGGAGGCTCATCTTCCATTCGAATGGATGCTATAACCTGAGGGCTTTCAAAATTGGGATAACTTTGAATCAAAAAGTGTAAACCCTCATTTTCTATTTTGCAGGAGAGTGCTTTAAGTATCTGTCCAATTGTGATCACAGAACAGCGATACACTTTTTTATCAAAAGTATATTTTTGTGGTACGGAAAATTCAATCAAGTTACCTGAAATTCTGAACTTCCAGGTTTCAGGGCTGTAGTACCGACTGTTCTGCCTGATTTTAAGTATCCACTCTTCTAACATCGGTATCTTGGTAACTTGACATTTTTTGATATACAAAATCAAACCATTGCAACTGCATATTTTTTGATTGAATATTCTGTAATTGAAATTCTGGATTGATAAAGTACAGATTCAATATCGAGAGAATCGAAGATAACTGTGAAGAGCAAATAGCTGATTTGACTGTAAGGGGAAACCCTAAGTTGAACTCTTAGCGGAGTAAACGGATCGTATCAGAGATTTGATAAAGTAGGTTAAATTAAAAATATCAGTTGACAGCATGAATCATTGCTGAAGCAGGCTTGGGCAAATCTGGCAGATTGCTTCAGATTCGTTGGCATAAAGATCAAAATTCACCGTCAATTCATCTTCAGCTTTAATCAAACCCATTAATGCTGTAGGTGGCTCAACACCAAAATCGGTCATGCGTATGGTAGTTTTCCCAATCGCGCGTATTCTGTAGGTTTCCACGAAATAAGCTTTTGAGGTAAACTGTATGTTTCGGGTGTTTCCGGCAACAGTTAGTGAACCGCGTACATCAATTTCGAAGGCATTGTTATCTGATGGATTTCCCGGTATGGAGAGAATCGTAGCACTGTCAAATATGAATGATATCTCAGGGAATTCTGAAGATTTGAGTGCCTTTTGCAGATCCTGGTTCATTCTGCTTCTTCCGCATTCAAACCCATCTACCCTAATCTCTACCTGCATAAAAACCCGTTGTTCAATCTGTTGCTGGAACTCAACGGGATCATTATCATCAATCAGGGTAGCTTCTGCAAAATATTGATTGGCTTGACACTCAAATTCGTTCACATTGGATCTGCCCTCAATCCATAGCCTGCTTTCTTGATCAGGTATGTATGTTAGCTGAGAATATGCAATCTCTCCCATTCCGAATAGAACGGCAAATATAATTAATATCAGAGATAATGGGGATAAATTGCACATTATCTAAAATTACAACTATCTGCTGAAAGAAACCTGAAAAATGATTTCCATTTCGTCTCTTGAACGTATTGTTCCCATGACGGCAGTAGGAGGGTCGATATTAAAGCTGGTCATTAACAACAGCTGGCTACCTGAGAAGGTTACCGTATTGTTCGGGTTCACGACAGCTTCAACACTCATTGATACTTCATTGTCAACGCCTGCTGCATTTACAATTCCGTTGGCAGTGATGACAGCTTTGTCTCCATCCATTTCAATGGATGTGACTTCAGTAAGATTGAATGTAATTTCAGGAAAGTCATCCCCTTTCAGGTAGCCCTGGAGGTTGCTGGTTAATCGTCCTGAATCACTCTCAATACCGCTTACCGGGATCGTTATATTCAAAGAGTGGAATGTATCGGTTGTGAAAGCGTCCAGACTGAAATTTTCTATACCGCTTAATTCAAGTGTTCCGTTTGCTTGTGTCACATCTGCATCCCATGTTCTTACATTGGAGTCGCCATCGATCTTAAACTCATGGATTTCAGAGAGATTAAGAGTGATGTCCTGAGCATTCGCCGAAGAGAATACAAAAAAGAGTAAGAGTGTCAGTGAGTATAAAATAGATTTTTTCATTTGTTTCAAAAATTTAAGAGGGTTGCTTTATATACAACCCTCTAAAGTTAAAATTGTTTCCTAAGTTGCTTTAGAAGCTGATTACGGCTTCAAGCATGATCCCACTGAATTCACCATTTTCCAGCAAATTGCCGGTAGGGAATCCATCATAGGTCTGCTTAACATACTCAATTTTTGCCAAAACATTGTTAGTAAGGAACCAACCACCACCAATATTAAATCTCTCAACTTCAATATCGTTCCCTGCACGCTGCTCACCTTTTACGACATTGTAGCGTCCGCCTAAATAGATATTTTCATTGGCACCAAATCTGTAGATGAGTTCTCCGGCATACTGGTTGTATGTTCTGCTGGATTCACCATTTAATGCATTACCTGAAGCATTTTCAAATACTCCGAAGAATTCCAGCCCCTGATATTTGATGAAAGGGTTAATCATGATCGCAGTCATTTCACCACCTACACCACGGATACTGAAGTCGGGTCCGATTCGTCCGCTCATACGGTTGGCTTCAAAGACATCATAGTAACGAGCACCGGCACGGTCACCTGTATAGAGATTCAGCCCTGCAGATTGTCCGGTTGTATAGAGCGACCCGGTTAATCGGAATCTGAAATCTTCATTGATCTGCTTGTCATATCCAATTTTACCTACAATTGAAGCACGTGTGTTTACATCAGCATCAAATGTGCTTTGATTCAATTTTCCATTTGTGAGGCCGAGCATGACCAGGAAACCGTTACTCTGGAAGTAAACTTCACCTGCAACTTCTGTGGTGAATGAGTCCATAATGTAGTTCCCGACAAATGGGTTGAAGATGGCTTGTCCGTTGTCGGATCTGCGGAAGTGTGTATCACCGTAGTTAACCTGCATGTGGCCAACCTTGATGGTAACTTTGTCCATCAGTTCGCTCATAAAACCTTCCTGAATGAAGTCCAGACGGTCAACCTGCATGTATCCGCCCTTTACCCATGCCTCAGAGTGATGGCGTGATGAAAGGTATGTACGCAAGTGCATACGGAGGCCGTTGTGAAGTTGTACATCAAAATCAAGGTTAGATGTAGCCAGGTTAAAGTTCGGAATTAAATCTGGCAGCTCGTCAAAACTGCCGCTTTGTGTGATCCCCTGGAACTGGAGCGTGTTAGAACCGCCAATTCTGACTTTAAGACCATCAAAATCAATATCTTCGTCTTTGTTTGTTTCAAAAACGTTTAACCCTGTTTTGTCAGGTGCTCTGAAATATTGCAGGTCTCTGTTCTCCTGTGCGATTGCATTTGACTCCAGTAGTGTTATGGAGAGAAGTAAGACCGTAAGTGTTGTAATTAATGTTTTCATAATGTTATTGTTATCTCAATGTTTAAGTTTTCAAACTATATGGTAGAACTATTTAAGAATAGGCTGTCCTTTATTGTTTTCGATGGGACTTATATCCAAAGTGATTAATAAAAGAGTAACAGGTATTAATCTGATCATGAAGTAGGGGGTTTCCCCATTACTGCTAATGGATTTTCCGATCAGAGATTTATAATATTGTTCTAATTCTATTAAATAGAGTGCTAAAAATCAAGAAGATAGATAAATAATTAAGACTCTATGATCTTAAAAAAAAGTATAAATATTTTGTCCGGTACCCAATTGATCAGAAAATATTTTTTTAGAGTTACTGATTGAAATGAAGAGTTTTTTTGGGGGTATACTTTGAAAATGCTGAAATAGTTTGACTTCATTTGACCCCCAAAAGCAGTCGGGATAAGGTGCCGAATTAAGGCTTTTCAAAGCCTCATTTGATTTAAATAAACAATGAGAGTTATCTCGAACTATCCTCCACCCATCGTACGGCGTGACGCATCAGCTCATTGGCTGTTTCAAGTTGCAGCTTATCTTTAATATTGGCGCGGTGTGATTCAACGGTTTTAACTGAGATGTGAAGTTTGCTACCGATATCCTTGGTAGACAGACCCTGGCCGGTAAGTTCAAAAACCTCCAGTTCACGATCACTCAACAGGTCAAGCGGATTATCACTTTTAGATGAGTTGCCGGATGCCATCTTCATGATCATTTTGGATCCGATCTTTTCACTGAGATAGATACCCCCTTTTAAAATCTGCCGCAGAGCGGTTACCAGTGTTTCGCCGGCTTCCAGTTTCATGAGGTATCCTTTGGCACCGGCACGCAATGCACGTTCCGCGTAGAGATCTTCATCGTGACGCGAAACCACCAATATTTTCAGATCAGGCATCTGATGAAGTACATTTTTGATCAGTTCAATCCCGTTCATGCCCGGAAGAGAGATATCAAATACAGCTGCATCAGGTTTTAAATCGATAATTTCATTTAAACCTTCCTCAGCGCTTTCAGCCTGACCACACACCTCAAATCCCATCTCTTTTTCAATGGTCATTACCAGACCTTTTCTCATAAGAGGGTGGTCATCAACAATGTAGATTCGTTTATCGGAAGCCATAGGAGTCAGTATTTACGGAGATTTTGCGACGATTAAATGTAACTGAAATCAGGAAAAGTTGATAGGGTTTATTGAATAAGTTTATAAGTTGATCCAACTGAAAAAATGGTAACTTCAATTGCCGCTCCGCCGAGGTCACTTTCCCTGATCTGGAGGTTTGCACCGATCAGATTGGCACGAAACTGCATAATACGCACCCCAAGCCCTTTATTTTTATCCCATTCATCCGGGAAACCGGAACCATCGTCCTGAATGGTCAGGGTCAGTTTATCAGCTTCTGACTCCATACTGATAATCACTTTACCGGAGTTTCCATGTTTGACAGCATTGCTGGTTGCCTCCTGTACAATACGATAGAGGTGGGTCAGGGATGTAGGATCATCAAAATGGATATCCACAAAATCTTTAAGTTCACAATCGATACCGAACAGTTTTTTGGCATTCTCGGCAAGTCTTTTGATTGCAGTTTTGAGTCCGCCTGTATCAAGTTCAACAGGAATGAGTGTTCGTGATAGGTTTCTGGCATACTCATCAGCCTCCTTGATCAAGCTGGTGATCTCTTCCGATTCATCAGCCAACGCATGATTTTCATCACGCAGGGATGCAGCGATATTTTTGTTGATTAGGGTGATTCCGGTGAGCATCTGTCCGAGTCCGTCATGAA
The DNA here is from genome assembly GCA_007127395.1 of Balneolaceae bacterium. Classification (GTDB taxonomy): domain Bacteria; phylum Bacteroidota; class Rhodothermia; order Balneolales; family Balneolaceae; genus Rhodohalobacter. Next base: position 3,465 of record SKZL01000164.1, on the reverse strand, counting down.
GATCTTGTCCGATACGCAGCCGTTCGTGTTCACTGATGCGGAGTACCTCCTGTTCGAGCCGGCGCTGTTCCGTGATGTCCCGAACAATCCCGGTAAACAGCTTTTGATCGTTCGTTTGTACTTCACTGACGGCAAGGTACATCGGAAAGGTAGTGCCATCTTTTCGACGCCCGGTCACTTCCCGGCCAATACCGATAATTTTTTTTGCACCGGTGTCATGATAATTCTGAATATAGCCATCATGCTCTTTCTTGTAAGGTTGAGGCATCAGGATATGTACATTCTTACCGATTACCTCGGAAGTTTCATATTGAAACAGAATTTCAGCCGCTCTGTTGAACGATCGGATCAACCCCCGTTCATCGATGGTAATGATGGCATCCACAGTGGTTCTAAGAATTGTTCTGGCCCGCGCTTCACTGTCGCGCAGCTTTTGCTCAATCAGAAACTGTCCCTGTTTATTTCTGGCCTGTCTTTCAGCAAATTCAATTCGGATATCAAGTCGCTGTTCATCAAAAAGTGACTCCAAAATGTATTGATCTACATCAGCATCCAGCAGTTTATAAAGCTGATCAATATCATTGGCACTGATTACTGAATAGATGGTGTAACGGCGGCCGTTTTTCAACGCTCGGATCATTCGGCTGAAACGGAGAGTGTTCTCGTGGATATCGGTCAGGAATATGAGGGAGATATTTTTTTCCGTGAGCAGTTGAAGTTTTTCATCTGCAGGTTCTATCTCTGAGAAGTAATGATTTCGTTTGTCGAGTGCTTTTGACAAAACAACCCGCACTTTATCGTTGTACCCGACTATCAAAGTATTCATAGTATCCGGCCCCGGTAAAAATTAGACTAGAATCTAAGGAATGTAAGGGTAAGAATTGGGTTCTAATCTCTATTATTTTTAAAAAATGGTTAAAAAAGGAGTGTTGAGTGTGAATCACTCAATCCGCTGAAAGCCATCACGCCATTCAACATCGATCGGAGCCTTGATGTTCAGCTGTTCTCTTCTGCGAATCCACTTTCCGTTTTGCAAAATCCTGGTAAACCCACGCTCCAGTGGGGATTTAGGATTGAGTTTTTCGAGTCCGGATTGAAGGGTTTGTATCTGATCACTTTTGCGGCGGATCAAGCGTTCATATCGGTTTGTAAGACGCTCATTCAAGGATTGAACCTGTCTGCCGGATTGCTCAATTTTGATGGATGGATTGTAACGATTTAAGCCGGAAACCAGATGTTTCAGTTCACTCTCTTTTTGATAGACCATGTGATTCATCTGGGTGGAGAGTTTATCAATGAAACGCGCGGTTTTGTCAGCATGATATCTCAGTTTTTCACGTACCACAAGAATGGCATGTGAATGGATCAGACGGTTTACATATTCGCGATAGTGATCAATTTTTTGTTTCAGTAGTGATTCAATCGCCGTTGTGTGATCTTCTACCTGAAAACGGATCTCATTGATGTCGGGAGTGGCAAGGATAACGGCTTGTGTGGGTGTGGCGGCCCTTACATCGGCCACAAAGTCGGAGATGCTGAAATCCACTTCGTGCCCTACTGCACTGATCACCGGAATAGAGCATTCAAATATTGCCCTGGCGACGATCTCTTCGTTAAACGGCCATAGATCTTCCAGTGAACCCCCACCCCGCCCAATTATCAGCAGGTCTACCGGATCACTCATAGAGGTGAATGTATGGATTGCGGCTGCAATTTCACCGGCTGCGTTGAGCCCCTGCACGCTTGCATGGTGAAGGATTAGTGTGGCAACCGGCCATCGATGCTCCATAGTTGATCGGATATCGTGAAATGCTGCACCCGTCGCTGAGGTGATGACCCCGATCTTTTTGGGGAAATTGGGTATCAATTTCTTGTGGATGTCATCAAACAGGCCTTCCTGCTCAAGTTTCTGTTTCAGCTCTTCAAACTTTTGCTGCAGCTTGCCCACTCCGGCTTGCTGAACCAGTCCCACAATCATCTGATATCGTCCGTGTGGTGCATAGACCTGAATATCACCGCCCAACACCACCTGTTGTCCGTCGCGGATGTCCACACTAAGCCGATCGGCCATGCTTCGCCAGATCACACAGGGGAGCTGTGCATTATCATCTTTGACCGTAAAGTATATGTGGCCGTTCCGGCTGCGGTTCAGATTGCTGATTTCGCCTTCAACCAGAATATCGCGGAAATTATGCTCCAGGATCTGTTTGATCTTGTGGGTCAGTTCTGTGACTGACGGTATATCGAATGCAAAAGGGATCTGATCTGCCATGGTTGCAAAATCTCTGTTTTTGGAGTGAAATTCCACTCATGATTGGTGTGGATTTGATAGAGTGGGTAACTGAGGTGCAAGGGGAGCAAGGGTGCAAGTGGGGCAAGGTGTAAAGGTGCAAAGGGATGGAAATGTGGGGTGGATTTTGTGAAGAATGGCAGGTATTCAATCCGGTGTGTGGTAACCGCAATGACGCAAAGGGGGGGAGTGGGGGTGGTTATTATGATGAATGGCAGGGGTGCAGTTGAGTGAGTAACTGCAAAATCACAAAGAAGTAGTGTGGTTTTGGTTATATGTTGCACTGATCAGGCCAGGGGTTTGGCCGGTTTACAGCTCTTTGAGCCAGAAAACCATCTTTTTGGCTGACTCGCTCTCCTCATTCAGATCTTTCCAGTGGTAGTAGGTGGTGAGTTCCGGCTGTTTTTGGTATCCGAATTTTTTCCAAACCGGATCGAGAGGCTGAAAGTTGTTCGGACGCAACGGGTGGTTGTCCGGCCTTACCACCCCGCAGAAGCAGATGGTTTTGAAGCGGTTTAGCCGGCGGGCGTGTTTTTCGCGTTCATTCATAAAAGTGGAGTAGATTCCACGGCCGCGATAATTTCTTTTCAGGATCGACTCTCCGCAGTAGAATATATGTTCCGGATTGTGATCATGTTGCAGGAAAGGTGCCTTGAATTCGTCGGTTTCATCCCCCAGGGGCAGGCCGGTGGAAGCTCCCACCATCTGATCCCCGTCAAAAACCAGAACAGCGATACTTTCGGTTGATCCTGTATAGGTTTTCAGGTAGTTTCGTTCATATTCAATGGAGCCATCGTAGAGATAGGGAAACTCACGGAAAATTTCGATTCGGAGTGATGCAAGGGCTTCCAGATGCGGCTCAATCTTTTTGCCATGTACGACTTTGATGGTATGTGATGAAGGTTCAGGCATATTCTTAAATCTGTGGCAATATAGAAAATGTGTTTGATTGTTCGTGGCTTGGAAATTACATTTAAGAGTGAAAAGCTGGAGCGCAGTGACAGTCCCGACACTTCGGGGTGAAAAGTGAAAAGGTTTTCAGGGCTCAGGGCTCAGGGTTCAGGGTTCAAGGCTCAGGGTTTACTTTTGCCTTCTGCCTTCTGCGTTTTGCCTGCCTTTTCACTTTTTACTCCAAAAAGATTATGTGCGGACGATATGTATTAAATGCAGCAGTT
>SKZL01000067.1 GCA_007127395.1 Balneolaceae bacterium | reverse complement strand
CGGACTATAGTCACGTAGCGTGGGAGGGACTTGAACCCTCGACCTCCGGGTTATGAATCCGACGCTCTTACCGGCTGAGCTACCACGCCGCTTTATCTTTTTATCATGTCATTTTTTTGACAGACTTCAAATATATCACTTTTTCAAACAAAAGATGAAATCAAATCACACCCACCCCGCCAATATTTCTACCTATTGTTTACACTGCACTACGACTTATTACTTCTAGCTTTTTACTTTTCACAATCAGGCGTATGGCAATACGCCCCTACGATACGCCTTTTACCTTTTGCGTTCTGCCTACAAATGAATTGCCGCTTTATCTTCATCCGAACTTGGGGTATTTTAACAGGATATTTTTGAATGAAACTTATGAATTAACAACCGATGGCAAAACGCATTACAAATAGATCTGACGACTATTCCCAATGGTATCTCGACGTTATTAAAGAGGCAAAACTGGCCGACCACTCCCCTGTCCGGGGCTGCATGGTGATCCGCCCAAATGGTTTTGCCATCTGGGAAAATATGAAAGCTGCTCTCGATGAAATGTTCAAAGAGACCGGACACGAGAACGCTTACTTCCCCCTCTTTATCCCGAAATCGTTCCTCTCCAAAGAGGCTCAACATGTGGAAGGATTCGCCAAAGAGTGCGCCGTGATCACACATAGCCGGCTCAAGAGTGTTGATGGAGGTGTAGAAGTCGATCCGGATTCAAGGCTGGATGAAGAGCTAATCGTCCGCCCCACCTCCGAAACAATTATCTGGGATGCCTACAGAGGCTGGATTCAATCGTACCGAGACCTGCCCATCCTGATCAACCAGTGGGCCAATGTGGTGCGTTGGGAGATGCGCACCCGCCTCTTCCTGCGTACCATGGAGTTCCTGTGGCAAGAGGGGCACACCGCCCACGCCACTGAAGAGGAAGCAGTCGAAGAGACCCTCCGGATGCTGGAGGTCTATCGCACCTTTGCCGAAGAGTATATGGCTATGCCGGTTATCACCGGTGTGAAAACAGCCTCTGAAAGGTTCGCCGGTGCGGTAGACACCTACTGCATCGAATCGCTGATGCAGGATGGTAAAGCTCTTCAGGCCGGGACATCCCATTTCCTGGGACAAAATTTCGCCAAAGCGTTTGATGTTAAATTTCAGGATCAGGACGGTGAACATAAATATGTCTGGGCCACAAGCTGGGGCGTTTCCACGCGGCTGGTAGGCGGACTTATCATGACCCACTCCGATGATAACGGCCTCGTACTGCCGCCCAAACTGGCACCGGTTCAAGCCGTGATTGTTCCTATTTACAGGTCTGACGAGGAGAGAAGTGCCGTTCTGGAGTACGCCGAACCGCTGATCAAAGAGCTGAAAGCAGGTGGGGTTTCGGTTAAACTGGACAATCGCGATAATTTCAAGCCGGGATGGAAGTTTGCAGAGCATGAAGCGCAAGGTGTACCCATTAGAATAGCGATCGGTCCGCGCGATGTGCAGAACAACAAACTGGAAGTTGCACGGCGCGACACCCTGGAGAAACAGCTGATTTCCATGGACGGCTCAGCCGATGTGATTAAAAATCTACTGATAACCATACAGAGCGACCTTTTCGAAGCTGCCAAAAAGAGTCGGGAAGAGCGAACACGTCACGTGGATACCTACGAGGAGTTTAAGAAAAGCATCGAAGAGGGTGGATTTATTTACGCCCACTGGGACGGCACCGAAGAGACCGAAGCACGGATCAAAGAAGAAACAAAAGCAACTATCCGCTGTATACCGTTAAATGGTGACAAAACACCTGGCAACTGTATGGTTACCGGCAACAAATCGGATCAAAAAGTACTCTTCGCCAGATCCTACTGATCCAACACAAACATTGAGCCATGTTGTACCATGAAATCCTTGCACCCCCGAAGGATCGGGACCATTGCTGCACTCCGGCTTGGACCTTGAACCCTTTGCACTCCCGAAGGATCGGGACTGTCGCTGAGCTCCAGCCTGCACCCTTTGCACCCTGAACCTTGAACCATCTGTACCCTGCACCAAATACTCTTGCTTAAGCACGATTCTTCATTATATTTCATGATCAATAGGACTCATGTACAATGGATCTGATGGAACATCAACCGCAAATACCACCCTTTAACAGGCTCTACACATCAGAGCAGTCCAGAGAACTGGACCGGCAGACCATCTCCGATTTTGGCATCGATGGTTTTACATTGATGGAGATCGCCGCTTCCGGTGCTGCACGAAGGATCGCCTCCATGCAGGGAGAAAATCGCACCGGACTTTTCCTCTGTGGAAAAGGAAATAATGCGGGTGATGCCCTGGCAGTTGCACGTTACCTTGTAAATGAACAAAACCACCGCGTAACGATCATACTGCTCTTCGGTGAATCCGGCCTTTCAGAGGATTGTGAAACGAATCTCCAGCTGCTAAAAAAGTGTCGGGATGCCGGACAAACCATCACTATTGAGCCATATCACGGCGATATCAATCCGAATCGGTTCGATTATGTGGTTGACGGCCTCTTTGGTACAGGACTCTCAGGCGAGCTTCGCGATCCACTGCCCGGCCTGATCCGGAAAATCAACCAATCCGCCGCTTTGATCTACTCCATGGATATCCCTACCGGACTCAATGGCGACACGGGTAATATCCATGGATCCGCAATCTCCGCACATATCACATTTTCGTTTGGCACAAACAAACAGGGCTTCTACTTGAACCAAGGCAGAGAACTCTCCGGAACTGTCGAGCTGGTACAGCTTCCGTTTCCAAAACATCTCTTTCCTGAACCGAATACACGATTGATCGACGAGAGCCTGTTAGAATCCCTTCACCTTCCAACACGAGAAGCGCGTCATAAGTATGACGGTGGCGTGGTACACATTATCGCAGGTTCCAGCGGTCTGACTGGTGCCGCAGTTATGGCTGCCCAAAGTGCATGGAATCGCGGTGCGGGCGCTGTCATCCTCTACAGCCCGGCCGGATTGATGCCTGTTTATGAACACCACCTGCCGGAGATTATCAAGATATCTGTCGGAAAAACAGATGATCTCTTTTACAAAATATCGCACGGTGATCTGATTCTGGAGCACCTGCAAAAGAAACCGGGTACACTGCTGATTGGCCCGGGTATCGGCAAAGAGGAGACCACAGGCGAACTGGTTGCAACAATTTTAGAGAGACATGACGGTTATACCATAGTGGATGCGGATGCACTCTTCTTTTTTGAACGTATTGAATCAGTATCACCACAAATAAAGCGGAACTGGATCTTTACCCCTCATATCGGTGAGGCAAAATCTTCGCTGAATGGAAGCTTTACTGATTGCGATGCGGAACGCCTGAAGTGGGCCGAAAGTTTTACCAAAAAACATCAAATCTCTCTGCTATTGAAAGGTAATCCGCTTTTTGTGACCCAGCCCAATGAACCACCCCTGATCACCGGCTATGATACCGGTATGTTTAACCGGGCCGGTTTCGGCGATGTACTGGCCGGTTCAGCCGCAGCCTACCTCTCTATCACGTCCAGCCGCGAAAAAGCAATTATTTCAGCTCTTCTGGATGGGTACAAGCGGTATCAATCTGCAGATCACATAAAACCTTTTAGCCCGGAGTATCTTCTGTGATCAAATATCTTCTTCAAATTTTTCTGAATAATAAACTGCTGACAGGGATCATTCTGGCTCTGGCAACTCTGACCATCCTCTATCTTACACTCAGCCCGGCAGACCAGATCGGGGACTTTTCTGTCTATCAGTACGACAAACTGGGGCATTTTACACTCTTTTTTGGATGGACTTTCTTCTTCGGTCTGTTGATCCTCTCCTTCAAAGAGACGCACACAAATTTGCTTCTCGTCTTTATTGTGGGATCATTTTTTGGCATCACTATTGAAATTCTGCAGGGTGTGCTTCCATTTGGCAGGACTCCGGATGTAGGCGACGCCATCGCAGATATCCTGGGAACATTTTGCGCCACAATAGTATTATACTATATAAGGAAAAACTATCGAATCCTTGGAGAGCTGATTGTAAAGAAATAGTAAAAAATAATATTCAATCGCTCACTTCGTTGGAAGTTTAACTCAAAATGAATTATACTTCACCGTTAATTCAAAAAAAGACACCAAAACACGCTTTATGATTGAACGAAAAAAACCAGATGCTGATTTAAGAAATTTCCATACGGTCTTTCTTGAATTGGGTTTAATAGTCACACTAGTCCTCTTTATAGCTGCTGTCAAGATCGATCTCACCAGTTTGGGTCCGGAAGAGATCATTATGGATGAGCAGGAGATTGTTGAGATGGAAGAGATTATTCAGACCCGACAGATCGAAACTCCACCACCACCTCCCCGTCCGCCAATACCGGTAGAGGTTCCTAATGATGAAATTATTGAAGATGTGGATATTGATATCGGTGGTGACCTGGATCTGGGTGGGCAGCTAAGCATGCCGCCCCCGCCACCTCCACGTGAAGATGAGGACGATGAAGATTTCTTCGTGGTTGTAGAGGAGATGCCGGAACTGATCGGTGGCCTTGGTGAGCTTCAAAGACAGATACGTTATCCGGAAATGGCGCGTAGAGCCGGTATCGAAGGAAGAGTATTTATTCAGTTTATTGTGAATGAGCGAGGCGAAGTAGAAAATCCGGTTGTGATGCGTGGAATTGGCGGTGGTGCCGATGAAGAAGCACTGCGTGTTGTGAGTCAGGCCAGATTTACACCTGGAATGCAGCGTGGACGCCCAGTTCGTGTTCAGTACAGTTTACCGATCTATTTCAGACTTCAAAACTGATCTGACAATCCGATACTGAATCACAAAAAGATTCAAAGGGTGTAGCTGAAAGGTTGCACCCTTTTTTTATTCCTTTTCCGGCCGGCACATGTGACTATCAGGGTGATACAGCATCTGCCACTTTTTGCATCACCTGCTTCAGGTTATCGTAGTGAACCAACTCCAATGCAGGCTCAATAGATTCCCAGCGAAGTTCGGTGATCCCCGCCTCCCGCTGTGGCACCATATCCTGAAACGCATCCTCCTGTTCTGCGCTCATCAGATACCACTGTGTGCTCTTTTCAATATCAGTTCCATCTTCGCGATAGGTATGAAACGTCTCACAAAGCGGTTGAAGCAACTGAAGGGGTTTCACGCCGGTCTCCTCCTCAACTTCACGTATGGCGCACTCATCGATACTTTCACCCGATTCCAGTTTCCCCTTTGGCAGGTCCCATACGCCATTTCGACGGATCAGCAGCACTTCCCGCTGAATCCGCTCAGAGCCATGACTCTGACGTATGATAACTCCACCCGCAGCTTTCATTTTTATCATCCTTATTAAGACAATTTTACTACTGTTCTTTCTTCTCTTCGGACGATTCATCACCCTTTGCTGACTCCTGCTCCTCTTTCTTCTCTTTAGAAGGATCTTTTTTCTTCTCATCGGCATAATTGAGCCGTAAATTCGTTAGAATTTGCCTCAAATAGCCCTCCAGCTCTTTGCTCAGGTTACCCTTTGTGAAATTTTCAAGCATCACCAGGGTGTCAATCGCATACTTGGCAGAGTTCAGGTCCCGCTCCACTTTATCTGTGACAGGGTTTTTAATTTTCCCCATACCCATCATCGCTATCTGCTCATGCTGCTGCAGAAGCATCATAAAAAGAAGTTGTTGCTGTTGATCACTATTCAGATTCTCACTCATCGTTCAGAAATTTCCTTTGATTTATGTTAAGATTCTATACGCTCAAAAGTTAAAGAGTTTGTATACTTAAGTACATAAAAAAATAAGAAAATGAAATAAATCTATGGCAATTATTCATCCATTCAAGGGGTGGCTTCCAAAAACTGATAAAGCTGATGAAGTCGCCTGCGTACCTTACGATGTAATCAGCACCGAAGAGGCTGCTGAGATGGCAAACGGCAAACCCGATAGTTTTCTTTATGTGATCCGTCCTGAGATCGATCTGCCGGAAGGAACTCCATTTAATGACGATTCTGTCTATGAAAAAGGTGCAGAAAACCTGAAGCGGCTTCTTAATTCAGATATCTATGAGCAGGATGAGAGGCACGCAATCTATCTCTACCAGCTTGAGAGCGGCGATCATATTCAGACGGGGGTTTTTACCTGCGCATCGGTTGAGGATTATGACAATGATGTGATACTGAAGCATGAACTCACCCGCCCCGACAAGGAGGATGATCGTACCCGGCATATTCTTACTCAGGAAGCACACGCAGAACCGGTGATGCTTACTTTCAGAGATACAGCAGATATCTCTTTTCATATTGAAAAAATCACCCTTACAGTCCCTCCCCTGATTGAACACAAAGGGGAAGGCGGCGTGATCCACCGCATCTGGAAAACATACTCTACGGTCGACTTTGTGGAAGGGTTTGCCGCTATACCGAATCTCTATGTCGCAGATGGTCACCACCGTTGTAAAAGTGCCTCCCGCGTGGCAGAGGAACTCCGTAAAAAGAGCGGTGCTTTCCCCGGCGAATCGGAGTTTGAGTATTTCCCGGTCGTCCTCTTTCCGATGGATCAGATGAGAATTCTGCCATACAACCGTGTGATCAAAAAAATCACATCCGAACAGTTTGAAAAACTGAAGAGTGATTTTGGACTCACACCAACTGATGAGAAGGAACCTGCAGAGAAAGGGCGCGTCTCAATCTATACACACGGTAAATGGTGGTCTATGAACTTACCGGAAGCAAAAGGGTCGGATACCGTCTCCACACTGGATGTAGCCAGGCTGCAAGATGGCCTTTTAGAACCGCTGTTCGGTATTCAAAATCCACGGACAGATGATAACATATCATTCGTCGGTGGTATCAGAGGAACCGCAGAACTGGAAAAACTTGTCAACACCGGTAAGGTGGAACTGGCGATCAGTATGTACCCAACAAGTATTGAAGAGCTGATCGATGTCTCTGACAACGGGGAGTTGATGCCACCAAAATCCACATGGTTTGAACCTAAAATCAAATCAGGTTTTATCGTTCACACCTTTTGATCCGGACAGCCCGGATGATCTAAACAACGATTCCAAATATCAAACGCAATCTAATTCAAACAATCACACAGATGAAACGATTACATAACTTTAGCGCCGGGCCGGCTGTTTTGCCACTGCCTGTCCTTCAAAAAGCTGAGAAAGAGCTTGTCAATTATCAAGGAAAAGGAGCCTCAATTATTGAGATGAGTCACAGGGGCCCTGAATATACTGAGATCAACGAAACTGCTGCAAAACGCCTGAAGCGTATCACAGGTGCAGATGATGACTGGGAAATTCTCTTTCTGCAAGGTGGCGCCAGCACCCAATTTATGATGGTTCCTCAAAACTTCCTGAGTTCAGATCAGACCGCAGACTACATCGATACCGGCTCATGGTCTTCAAAAGCAATCAAAGAGGCCAAATTTTTCGGGAATGTGCATGTCCCATTCAGCAGTAAGGAGAGTAACTACTCATTTGTACCTACAGATGATCAGCTTCAGCCATCCGACAATGCTGTCTATACACATTTCACCAGCAACAACACCATCTTCGGCACACAGTTCCGCAAAGAGCCCGCAACAAACGGTTCACTGCTTGTTTGTGATGCATCCTCCGATTTTCTATCACGTCCGATTGATCTGGACAAATATGGGTTGATCTATGCCGGTGCCCAAAAGAATCTGGGGCCGTCCGGAGTAACCGTCGTCATGATCCGAAAATCATTTCTGGAGAATCAGGTTACCGATGAGATGCCGACGATGCTCAACTACCGAACGCATATTCAAAAACTATTCAATACACCACCGGTCTTCGCTGTTTATATGGTGAATTATGTTCTGGAGTGGATTGAAGAGAAAGGCGGACTCACATATTTTGAAAAATATAATGAGCAGAAAGGCGGGATTCTCTACGATGAGATCGATAAAGATGACTTCTACAGAGGTACCGTTGATAAAGCTTCCAGATCACTCATGAATGTAACTTTCCGGTTGCAGAGTGAAGATCTCGAAAAACGTTTTCTGGCAGAAGCGGCTGAACATAATCTCTCTGCACTCAAAGGCCACCGCAGTGTGGGCGGCATTCGTGCAAGTATCTATAATGCCTGTGAACTCGACAGTGTCAAAGCACTTGTCAGCTTCATGCAGCAGTTCCGTTCCAAAAACGGTTGATATTACACCTTAAGTGGTGGTTTAGGTGTTACCATGCAGACCCATTGTTATGTGTACTACATCTGCTTGATTTATGTGAGGTCTCCCCGGTTTTGGTTAAAGTATCAAGAAACAATCTGTACCAAATCCGGGGTGGCCTCATTTTTTAAAATCCTTTGTGGCAGAAAGTAACCGCAAGGATGTAAACGGCAAAGCGTAGCGGTTCAAAAGTTTACTTAAAGTCCATCCGGCTTATTAATATGGTTTATCTCCTGACATACTAAAAAAAATGTTCAAGTCATTTCATAAATAGCCCCACTTGAACCCTGAATCCCCTGAACCTCGCCCTAAATCAACCCAAAGATCGTCAAAATATGATCCACACTATTGGGCACAAAAAAGATCAGGTAAACAATCCCCCAAACCGCACCTGCAATATGAGCGGCATGATTCACATTTCCCTTGCCTCTTCTCCCTTCAAAAATACTGTACGCCAGAAACGCCAATCCAAAAAACCAGGCCGGTATTGGGATTGGAAGAAGTATGAGCATTAATTTTTCGGTCGGGAAGACAAAGATAAAACTAAAAAGCACCGCTTCAACAGCCCCGGATGCGCCAATGGTCGCATAATCGGGATTATCTCTATGTTTCACCATTGATGGAATGGATGAAACCAACAGTCCGCTAAAGTAGAGCATCAAAAAGTGAACCGGGCCTAATACACCCTCCATGACAGAGCCGAAAAAGTAGAGCACAAACATATTCACCAGCAGATGGGTCAGATTTGCATGAAGAAATCCGGAGGTGATCACCTCATACCAAGTCTGCTTTCGGATCATGCGATACGGCCGCAACATCCCTTTATCAAAAACACGTCCATCTACATAGAGCGCATACAAGGAGATGATAATATTAAGTAGGATAATCCAAAGCGTCAGTGAAAGCATAAAAAGCGAACGGTTTCAAAGATGTTGTTTCT
>SKZL01000319.1 GCA_007127395.1 Balneolaceae bacterium | reverse complement strand
CGAATATTTTGATTCCGAACAATTACCAAGCCAAATTGGTAATTTTTCATTAAGCCCCAAGGTGTTAATTGTAGAGCCGGAAAAACGGTTGTCTTGGCAGTATCATTATCGCAGATCGGAAATTTGGTCTGTAATAAAAGGCCCTGTGGGTGTGATTAAAAGTGAAGATGATTCTCAGAGAAATTTGATCATCTATAATGACAAAGATCAAATAGAACTTCAAGAGGGTGAAAGACACCGGCTGGTTGGGTTAACTGACTGGGGTGTTATTGCTGAAATTTGGCAACATTCAGATCCGGATCATCCATCTGATGAGGAAGATATCGTCAGGCTTGAGGATGATTTTGGCAGGTAACTAAATTGAGAAACATGAGACACATTTCAACTTACATTTTATTCATAAGCCTGGTCTTATTTAGCCATAACAGTATTGCACAATCAAACGCCTCCCAATCAATCTCAATTGATGAAAAAATTGGTCAGATGATTATGGTTGGATTTCACGGGTTTCAATTGAGCGATACTTCACATGTTATTCGTGATATTACCGAGTATCACACCGGAGGTGTTATTCTTTTTGACTATCATATGCCGGAACGTAGCCCAAACAGGAATATAGACTCCCCGGTTCAGGTTACACAGCTCATTTCGGAACTTCAGGGTCTCTCTGATAAAACCCTCTTTGTTGCTGTTGATCAGGAAGGCGGCAGGGTTGCACGGTTAAAGACGGATCGTGGTTTCCCCAATCATGTTTCAGCTCAATATCTGGGCGAAATAAACCATATGGATACAACCAGATACTACGCGGCAAAGATGGCAGAAGAACTGCAAATGCTCGGTTTTAATGTGAATTTTGCGCCGGTTGTAGATCTTAATACAAATCCACAAAATCCTGTAATTGGACGATTGGAAAGAAGCTTCAGTTATGATAGTGCTATTGTGACCGATCATGCTTCCATCTTTCTTGAGGAATTTAATAAAAACCGGATTTTGGGTGTTTTAAAACATTTTCCCGGACATGGTAGCGCATGGAATGATTCACACTTAGGCATGGCCGATGTAACCGATACCTGGGATCAGGTTGAATTAGAACCCTATAAATTGCTATCTCAAAAAGATGCCCCTTTTGCTATCATGACAGCTCACGTTTTTAATGAGCATCTTGATAGTGATGATCCGGCCACTCTTTCAAGAGCTGTTCAACATAACCTGCTAAGAGAGGAGATCGGATTTAACGGAGTACTCTTCTCAGATGATATGCAAATGGAAGCAATACGTTCCTTCTATGGACTGGATACAGCTGTTGAAAAGGCTCTTCTCGCCGGAGTGGATGTACTGGTATTTGCCAATAATTCCGTATATGATCGGGAAATCGTACCAAAACTGGTTCAAATTATTCAAGGGCTTATATCTGACGGTATCATAACAGAAGAGAGAATTCATGAATCTTATGAACGAATTCAAAGAGCCAAAGCCCGCTTCAATATAAACGGCAATTAGACAGATAGCTTGTTTCCGGTCGACTGCAATTATTTGAAATATAATCTTGTGTCAAAGAGGATTAACAAGCTGATTAATGAGTGCAGACATAAAAGAGTGAGCTTCAGATATCAGCTCTGCATTCAATGTATAGATCGATCGCAACCCATCTTTTCTATATTTGATCATTGAACACTCTCTAAGCAATTTCAAATGTTGCGATACTGTTGCTTGTGACAGTGGCAGCTCCTCCGTTATTTGACCACAGGTCATCTCACCATTGTTGGAGAGCAACTCCACTATTTTCACCCTTGCCGGGTGTGATAACGCCCTTGAGAAAACAGCCAGGCTTTCGTACGGTTCATTAAATTTATCTGAAGGAGCTACAGCCATGGTTAATATATTGTATATCGTACTTATACGATATAATCTAATCATGCTAATAAATTATTCAAAATGAGATTTCATTTTTTTATTGTACTTTTTGAATGAATGATCACATAACATAATCAACCCCATCTTGAAAAAAGAGTATACCTTTAACGATTTGCGACAACTCTACAAGAGTTCGGTCCGGAAACTGACAGCCCTTCAACAATTTCCTGAAGAGCAACTTTTACTCAAACCGGACCCGTCTTCCTGGAGCGTCCATGAGATCATCGAGCACATTTTGCTTTTCAACAAGATCTATCATAAGATGATCCAAAGTACCCTTCAAAAAGATAACCACCCCCTTTCCGCATCTAAAAGCTTCAGCGCCCGTTTTTTCATTCGTCCATTCATCTCATTTGTTGAACCGCCATATAAGATCAAGATAAAAACCATCTCACCTATGCGTCCGGCAGGCGAGAACCATAACCAAACCTATCAACTTCTGGATGAGCTCATTAGCTTTAACACAGAATTGATTCAATTAATAGAAGAGTTAACTATTCAGAATCTTGACCTCAACCGTATCAAGGGTCGAAATAAGGTGTTCAAGTTTAAAATGACTCTGACTGAATTCTTTCTAATGTTGGCTGCCCATCAGGACAGACATATCTGGCAGGCAGAACAGACCCTGAAGAAAATTTCCTAGTGATATGTCTCTACTACTTGTTGCTCAACATCGCGATATGGAACCATTCAAAAAGGCAATCCAACAGATCGACCCCAATATTGATGTCGATATCTGGCCGGATGTCGACATACCGGAACGAGTGCAGTTTGCAGTTGCATGGAACCACCCAAAAAATGTTTTTACCCGCTTCCCAAATTTGAAAGTGATCTCATCTCTGGGCGCGGGAGTTGATCATCTGACCTATGATGACACCATCCCATCCAATATCCGTTTTTCCAGGGTAGTGATTCCTTCACTTGCTGAACAAATGAGTGATTATCTCTTAACATCCGTTTTAAATATTATCAGAAACACTGAATACTATCTGGAACAACAGAAACAGGGTATATGGACTAAAAAGAAGCCCCTCGATAAAGCAGATCTTACTGTTGGTATTATGGGTTTGGGCGAACTGGGTTGTGCTGCTGCTCTGCGGTTGCAAAATAACGGATTCCGGGTATCCGGCTGGTCTGTCACAAAAAAGAATTTTGAAGGAATCGACACTTATACTTCTGCTGAGCTAAAGGCTTTTTTAAATCATACCAACATTTTGATCAACCTTCTTCCTCTGACTCCTGAGACTGAAGGTATCCTCGATCTGGATCTGTTTAAGAATCTCAAAAAACCTACTTATATCATCAATGCTGGAAGAGGCGAGCATCTGATTGACGAGGATCTGATCTATGCGCTTGATACCAACCTGATCGAACAGGCTGTGCTGGATGTCTTCCGGAATGAACCCCTTCCTGATTCTCATCCATTTTGGGGACGAAAAAAAATTACCATTACCCCACACGTTGCGTCCATAACAGATCCGGCAGAAGTTGCTGAACTGTTAGTCGATAACTACAAACGATCCCTTTCAGGATTAGAGCTTAGATTTGAAGTCAAGAGTGAGAAAGGATATTAATCAGCTGTTGACAACGGTTGCGAACACCGATCTTTAAACGGATCAACAACCGATTCAACTCGAATTCTTATATTGAGATTTTATGACGGATCGTAAAATATTATCAAGCCAATGACTGACCACCGAAAGAGTTATCGTTTAATCATATTGATGATTTTTCCTCTTCTTTTCGGGGGATGCCTGAGCCCTGTTAAAGATCTCTACCCGGAAAATATCGCAGAACGGACCGTTCCGATTTTCATTGTCAGTCATGGCTGGCATGCCGGTATTGCAATCGAGAGCGAATATATCCATCATCTTCTGCCGAATCATTCTCGAATTCCAGATACGAAATTTCTCAAATTCGGGTGGGGGGATTACAGATACTATTCGGATTCGGATGCAGGGTTTTGGCTGATGCTGAGGGCAGCCATGTTACCTACAAGAAGCACCCTTCATGTTGTGGGGTTTGATATGCCTATTGAGCGCTATTTTTTCAACAGTAGGGTCATCAGGATTCAGATTACGGAGCAGGGAGCTGAAGAACTTGGAAAATATATATCCGAACGTTTCTACCGCGATTCAGGCGGGGATGTGCTATTTCAGGCAGATGGGCTCTACACAAACAGTGCTTTTTTCAGGGCGAGAGGTTTATACTACATGCCTAAAACATCCAATAGCTGGACAGCCAGGGCTCTTCGTAAAACCGGTTATCCGATCACCCCAATTTATGGCCTGACCTCCGGCAATGTCATGAAACAGGCTTCAAAAGATGGAGAGTGGATCCGGGAGTAATGCATTATTTCATTAAGCTCTTCCCTCTCTCCTGCCCTTCACGAATAGCGAGCTGACCACATCCGGCATCAATATCCTCACCTCTGCTGCGCCTCACGGTAGCCGTCACCTTATTTTTTACCAAAATACGCATAAACCGGTTGAGCCGTTCTTCCCGAACCTGTTTAAGTTCCACCCCGGCCACATTGTTATACATAATGATATTCACCTTGGAAGGGACCCATCTGGCAATTTTTATCAGATTTTTTGCATCCTCTTCTGTGTCATTAAATTCATCAAACAGCAGATATTCGTAAGTCACCGGACTCTCTGTCTGGAAATAGTAGTCGGTCACAGCCTCTTCAAGCTGCTCCAGATTTAAAGACTCGTTGATCGGCATAATACGGTTACGCTTTTCATCATCAGCAGCATGAAGGGATATAGCAAGATTGGTACCCAGATTCTCCATAGCCAGCTGTTTGATCTGCTTGGTCAGTCCAACAGTAGAGATTGTTATTCTTCGGGGCGACATATCCAGCCCGAGCGGATCAGAAATTATGCGTACAGACTCTACAACAGATTTGTAGTTATGTAACGGTTCTCCCATTCCCATATAAACGATATTGGTAATTTTCTTCCCAAACCGTTCTTCAGAAAGCTCATTAATGGCCTGAACCTGATCTACAATCTCACCATGTGACAGATTTCTGAAAAAGCCCATTTTACCGGTAGCACAAAATGAGCATCCAAACATACAACCAACTTGTGAACTCACGCATACCGTTATTCTGCGGGCGACCCCATCATCATAAAAATCCGGAATAATTACCGCTTCTACCTTATGGTTTTCCGGGCCATCCAGTTGAAACAGAAATTTAATGGTTCCATCCTTCGACTCCTGGCGGCTGAATTCACTGGCCCTATTGATCACTGCGATCTCATCCAGCCGGTTACGCAGCTCTTTAGAGAGGTTTGTCATTTCATCAAAAGAACTGACACCTTTCTGATAGAGCCATTGAAATACCTGATCCGAACGGTATCCGGCCAGTCCCAGATCATTCAGAAATTCTGATAACTCATCTTTGGTAAAAGATTTTAAATCTACTTTTTTGCTTGTATTGACATCTGTTTCATTCATGCTACAAGATAAAGATTCAACAGCTCATAGTACATTAAGCTTAATCTCTACATAATTTGACAGGTAACCGGAATATTATGAGTGCTCTGCGGTTCTACTGACCGATCGATCCGGTTTACTTTACGTTTTAGAATCTCGGATTCACAATATTGTTATAGATCGATCCAAACGTATAGGATAACCCGAAAGAAATGCTGTAATCGTAGGAAGTAGGCCTTTGGACACCTTCAATGATACTGATCGGATCGTTTGGATCAACACCGCTTGGGAGTTGAAGAGACAGCTGATCGTTAATAATACGATAACTTCCCGAAGCGCTGACAGAAAATCCTCTTGTGATTCGAACATTGAAAGATGGATTAAATGAAATCCTGTTTATTGATGTATCGTGGAAAAAGTGTCTGCCCGATAATTGAATATCAATGCGCCCCCAGCGTTGATCATATCTCAGACGGCCACTCAACTCCTGTGACATAATCAGCTCTTCATCTTTTAAAAAGATGGTAGTATTGTAATATCGGCGGTAGTTGGGTGTTACCTGGTATTGCACGATAAATCGACGCTGCTGATACTCAGAATATGGGAAAAAGTTGTATTCAACTGCGGGAGCTATATAACTACTGAGTGCAATATTGTTTGTTCGATTAAAACTGTGGCCGGTAAAAGCGCCAAATGATAGATGGTCGTTGACAGAGTATGCAACCATCGCCCATGAATGCCCCCAGTCCCTGTTAACATTCAGCGTTCGGTCTGTCAGTTCCACATTTCTTCTGCGAACCTCACCCCGCACACGCCCTCTGATTTTCCAGGTTTCTGTTGTCCTCTCTGCTTCAAATCCACTGAACAGGCCAAAATTGAACTCACCCTGTTGCCCCCACATATTGGATCGAAGATTAACATCAAAAACCCAATTGTTCCATGGATCTTCTATCACTTCTTCATCCCTGGCAGACTGATCCGGTTCCTCATAAAAAACATCCAGAGATTGAATAGCTACCGTATTGGTTACAAACGGGATCAAGCCGATCTTAATATACCGGTTCAAACCGATCCTTCTTTCATCGGAAGAATCTGTACTGGATGAGACATAACGGAGAGTATCTGAACGCGGATTTGGCACCCTTAATTCAGAAAATATGAGATTAAACTCGCGTCCGCCCCCGGCCGTTCGTTGGTCATTGATGAGTAGATAGATCGATGCATCTCCCTGATCACGCACATAATTCACAAACGTGGTATTACTTCGAATGTAGGTCACATCACAAGAACTGCAATCCAGATAGACATTCGGCAGAGGTGCCAGCCTGGTGCTATTCTGTGCACTAAGTACTTCGACAGTTAAAAACAGGACGACAAAAACAGTTAACCAGTAGCGAATCACGTCAATAGTCTGTTCCTTTAGAATTCATAGTAGCCAGCAAAAATGATAGCCTCAAATCTTTTATATCAAAAAATCCGAAGAAAGATCCGCATTTTTCCAATCCGTTATCGGCGATCACAGAAAGTTACGTAAAATTCAGTTAACGCGTGAATGAATGGGATGAATAATATAAATTCATATTTATTGTTTATTAAATCGATTATCAAAATAACTCTTTCAAATTGAAGATTCATTTACGTTCGTTATATTACTTGCCAATTGATATCTCCAAAGTTTTCATCCATTAGACAGCATCATATGTATTTTCAGCCCTCAGATAGATAGATCCAATAAGTGAAATTTATTAGCTCTCAGTTATCCTATTTTTTTGCAAACAGACGGACTCAAACCAATATCCGAAAATTAATAAAGTTTTTGGGTGTATTGGTGGTGATGTATGTTCTGTACAGCATATTGTTCCATTTTGTCGCACTCTCTGAAGGGCAAAATTACTCCTGGCTCACCGGTTTTTACTGGACATTGGTCACGATGTCCACATTAGGTTTTGGGGATATTGTATTTACCAGTGATCTCGGTAAAGCGTTCTCTATGGTGGTTCTTTTTTCAGGAGTACTCTTTTTGTTAGTGATGTTGCCGTTCACTTTTATTGAATTCTTTTACGCCCCCTGGATCAAAGCAATGAATCAGGCCAAGGCACCCAAACAGATTGATGATGCCATCCGTAATCATGTTATCATCACAGAGTTAAATCCGGTAACTGATGCATTGATCAAAAAATTGATAGCCTATAAAATAGATTATGCCATACTTGAGCCGGATCTGCAAAAAGCTGTTGACCTTTCTGAGCTGGATTATAATGTGGTGAACCTCGACCCGACTGATTATGATACATACAGTAAAATTGGTCTTCACCGGGCCAAGATGGTAGTAGCAGCCGGGGCGGATACAATTAATACCAATGTTACTTTTACTGTTAAGGAGTACAATCCCGATATTAAAGTAGTCGCAACAGCTGCATATACGGATTCAAAAGATATACTGGAGCTGGCCGGTGCCGATCATGTCGTTCAATTGGGTGAAATTTTAGGCAGGTCACTTGCCCGTCGTACATTGGGTGGTAATGCAAGAGTACACGTGATCGGCCATATAGATGAACTTGTGATCGGTGAAGCAACTGCACAGGAAACCCCTCTGATCGGTAAAACATTGAAGGAAAGTAAGTTGCGTGAAACTACCGGAGCTACCGTAGTAGGCATTTGGGAACGTGGTAAATTCAAGCAACCTTTACCCGATTCAATCATTTCCGACAGAACTGTTCTGGTTCTTGCCGGTTCGGTTGAGCAACTCAGAAACTATGATGAGCTGGTTAGTATCTATCACGTTTCAGACAAGCCGGTTATCATTATTGGAGCCGGAAGGGTTGGAAGAGCTGCCGCCAAATCGCTTCATGAAAGACATATTGATTACCGGATCATAGACAAGGATCCGGAAAGAATACTGGATGAAAACAAATATGTTTTAGGGGATGCCGCAGACCACTCAGTCCTTATAAAAGCGGGGCTTGGAGAAGCACATACAGTGTTGATTACGACTCATAGTGATGACATTAATATCTATCTGACAATCTATTGCAGGCAGTTAAATCCAAGCATGCAGATTATTAGCCGAACAACGTATGAAAAAAATATCAACACGATGCATAGGGCAGGTGCTGATTTTGTCATGACCTATGCTTCCATGGGAGCTAATTCAATTTTTAATATCCTGGAAGGCCAGGATGTATTGGTCTTGGCAGAGGGGCTCAATATTTTTAATCATAAAGTTAATCAGATACTTGATGGAAAAAGTTTAATTGAGTCTGATATCAGAAAAGAAACCGGATGCACAGTTGTTGCAATCAAATGTAAGGATGAAGGTATGATTGTAAATCCGGAACCGGATAGAGTACTGCGTCTAAATCAGGAAATTATATTGATTGGTTCCTCAGATGGAGAAAATCTGTTTACCAGTGTCTATGAATAAGAGTGACAGGTATTAATTTTTCCAAAACCAGGGCGTAAAAATGAACGACTTCACTTCGTTGCACTGCTCCAACCTGCACTCCCGAAGTCTCGGGATTGTCGCTACGCTCCAACCTGCACTCCCGAAGTCTCGGGATTGTCGCTACGCTCCAACCTGCACCCTGAATTACTTCAAATGCCGTTTCAGGAAATTTGTATAGGCCTGATGCAACAATAAATAGCTTTGCTGATTGTAGGCAACACCATGCTCTCCCTGCGGATAGATTCTCAGATCCACATCTTTCCCAGCGTTGGTAAATGCAGTGATCATCTGCATGGTATTCTGAATATGCACATTTTCATCCATCGAAGAGTGTGCCACAAACAGGTTCCCCTGCAGCCTGCCGGCGTGAGCCATCACCGAACTGTTGATATAATTATCCATGTTCACTTCCAATAAACCCATATAGCGTTCGGTATAGATGGTATCATACAGCCTCCAAT
>SKZL01000103.1 GCA_007127395.1 Balneolaceae bacterium | reverse complement strand
GCATACGTGAAAGAAATCGTGATGCCAGAATCGCATATCATGTCGCTCGAGAAGCGCTGGCACTTGCGCAAGAGATCGGATACATCGATGGATTGGCTCGTGCACATAATCTGGCGGGCATCAAATATCTTGACTTTGGAGAATACGAGCTTGCTATGACTCACTATCTCACTGCTCTTGAAATTGAAACTGAGTTTGAGAATGAAACGGCTATGGCAATGCTCCTGTCAAACATCGGGCTCATCCACCTTGAGCAGAAGAATTATACTAAAGCGACAGAGTATTTATTTGAAAGCATCCAAAGAAGAGAAAATCTTGGTCAATACAATGAAAATTATCTGACG
Source organism: Balneolaceae bacterium (assembly GCA_007127395.1). Taxonomy (GTDB): domain Bacteria; phylum Bacteroidota; class Rhodothermia; order Balneolales; family Balneolaceae; genus Rhodohalobacter. The sequence continues at coordinate 8,942 of SKZL01000103.1, read as the reverse complement.
TATAACAATCTTGGTGTAATTCACCGTCGCAAGGGTGATTATGAGATTGCACTTGAGCATTTTTTCAAGGCAAATGAGTTGTCACTTGAGATTGATCCTCCTGACAGTGTTCTCTACATGATCTCTACTCTTAATATTGGAAATACGTATCGTAATCTGGGCAATCTGGAACAGGCTTCCGGATATTTATTCAGGGCAGATGAATTCTTTTTAGGCAGGGGAATGAGGGTTAGCCAATCTATCACAAATCTGGTGCTGGGACAACTTCACCAGGATATAGGAGAATTCGAACATGCTCTCGAATATGCATTCAAAAGTCTGGAATTAGCACAAGAAGCCATTCAAAGAGAACGTATCAAAAACGCTTATGAGCTGATTGCAGAGCTCTATGAAAATATGGGCGATTATGAGCAGGCTTATCAGCACTACAAGTTATACCATGCTGTGAGTGATTCTCTGCTGAATATACAACGCGCCGAACGCATCAATGAAATGCAGATTCGTTTTGATGTGGAAAATAAAGATCGTGAAATCATGATCCTTAATCGGGAAGCTGAACTACAAGAGGCAAAGATTGCACGACAGAATTTGTTAAAACAATTTTTGATCGGTGGTCTTGTCATGTTACTGGTGATAGCGGGGCTTCTTCTTTACTTCAATATAATTCGAAAAAAACACAATCGAATCCTTCAAATACGTCGCAAACAGATTCAAAATCAGAACGAAAAGCTCTCCGCACTAAACAAAGAGAAAGATGACTTCATGAGCATGGCTGCTCATGATCTCAGAAATCCGTTATCAGCTATCAGAGCTGCAGTAGAATTGATTCAATCCGAACCTGACCTCTCAGAGGAGGAGTTAGGTGAGTATCTGAAAATAATACTGCTGTCTTCCGATCGGATGATCTTTCTGATCAGTGATCTGCTTAAGATACAGTCCATTGATGATAACGATTCAACTTCCACTTTCGAAAAACTAAACGTCAATGCCGCTCTTAAACAATCTTTGAACAATTTTGACCAACCCGCTAAAAATAAGCAGATCTCTTTTCATCTAAATATGAGCCCCGCTTCATATCCGATCATGGGTAATTCAAACAACCTTATCCGTGTATTTGATAATCTGATTTCCAATGCGATCAAATATTCTCCAAATAACAGTACTGTTTATTTGTCAACCAAGCGCAGCGGAGAATCTGTTGTCATTACAGTTAGAGATGAGGGTCCCGGAATCAAAAGTGATGAACGAAAGCATCTCTTTAATAAATTTGCACGCATTTCTAATCAGCCCACAGGCAGTGAGACATCGACCGGACTGGGTCTGTACATTGTAAAAAGATTGGCCGAAACCATGAACGGTACGGTTTGCTGTGAAAGTGAATGCGGAAAAGGCTCTTCATTCATTGTAGAGTTCCCAATAGCTGAGACAATCACCCGGGAACTGGTTTCTGAGTATGTTGCCGATAAGTAATAGTCGTCAATAGAGTGCCCGTATTCAGATCTTAAATCTCTTTTTCGAAAAGATTTTGCTCCATTTCATATAGAATGTGTATACTATTGCACTATCCATATGAACAGACAGATAGAACGAAATAGAGAGCCAAACGGGTTATTGGTGTAAAACAGTTAACCCAATCCAAGTACATTATGATAGCAAAAGGACAAACAATAGATACAGATTTTACCCTTGAAATAGTTAAAGATGGATCAAAAAGTGAGGTTCAATTTAAAGATCTTTTGAACCGGCCGGCCATCATTTCCGTTTATATGAGAAACAATACGGGTGGATGTGACAAGCAAAACAACAGTCTTGCAGAACATCAGGAGTGGTTCGATAAAAAAGGTTACAATTTAATCGCTATCAGTAAAGACAGTTGTGGTTCTCATCAGAAATATTCTGAGAAGATGGGCATTAACTACGTCCTGGCATCGGATCCGGACTTTCAATTTTCAAAAGCTGCCGATTCCATTATAGAAAAAAAGATGTATGGCAAAACATTCGATGCACCATCCCGTTCAGCATTCATCATCGATACTGATGGAACAGTTTTAGGAATCATTGAAAAAATTAATACAAAAGCTCATGCCGAAGAGCTGAAAGAGTTGATAGAATCATTATAAAAAGTATATATGAAATCTTTAGTCATTGTAGAGTCTCCAACAAAAACGAAAACGATCAAGAAATATCTCCCAAAAGGTTATGTAGTTGACTCATCAATGGGCCATATACGCGACCTTCCCTCATCTGCCAAAGAGATACCGGCTAAGTTTAAAAAGGAATCATGGTCAAATCTGGGTATCAATGTAGATGACAGATATGACCCACTCTATGTGGTACCATCGGGAAAGAAGAAAATTGTCAAAAAACTGAAAGAGCTCCTGAAAGATTCTGATGAGCTCATCCTGGCAACGGATGAAGACCGTGAGGGTGAAGCAATATCCTGGCATCTGACAGAGATACTCAACCCGAAAGTACCTGTTAAGCGAATGGTTTTCAGAGAGATTACCAAAGAGGCTATTCAGAATGCGCTGGAAAATTTCAGGGATATTGATATGAATCTTGTTCATGCTCAAGAGACCCGGCGTATCATAGACAGGCTTGCCGGATATACCATCTCTCCCCTTCTGTGGAAAAAAATTGCACCTGGTTTATCTGCCGGACGTGTGCAATCGGTTGCGGTTCAATTTCTTGTGAGTCGTGAACTTGAGCGGATGAAATTCAGAAGCGGTACCTATTTTGATCTGAAAGCACAACTTTCCAAACATAACGTAAATGATTCTTTCAGTGCAGATCTCTCGCATTTAAATGGGAAAAGGCTTGCAAGCGGTAAAGACTTTAATGAGAACACAGGAAAGCTTAAAAAGCCGGAATCCGTTGTTCTGCTTGATAAATCAAAAGCAGATGAGCTGCGTAACCTGTTGGAGGATGCCCTCTGGAAGGTCAATTCCGTAGACGTAAATATCAAAAAGCGAAGTCCGGCGCCGGCGTTTATTACATCGACACTGCAACAGGAAGCCAACCGAAAATTTGGGTTTTCAGCCAGAGACACGATGAGTGTTGCCCAAAAGCTTTATGAAAATGGGTTTATCACCTACATGAGAACCGATTCTGCAAATCTTTCAGGTCAGGCTATAAATGCCGCAAGAACTGAAGTAGAGAAGCAGTATGGTGAAGAATATCTCTTCGAAAGAGTTCGAAACTTTGGCAAAAGTAAAGGCGCTCAGGAGGCTCACGAAGCGATCCGGCCGGCCGGTTCGAATTTTGTCCACCCGGAAAAATCGGGGCTTAGCGGCCGGGAGTTTAAGTTATACGATTTGATCTGGAAGCGTACTATCGCTACTCAGATGGCTGAAGCTGAACTGGAATTCACTAATGTTGTGATCACGGCCGAGAAAAATGATACCTCTGCAGATTTTAAAACAAGCGGAAAAAAAATTCTCTTTCCTGGTTTCTTCAGAGCATATGTTGAAGGCAGTGATGATCCGGAAGCCGAACTTGAAAACCGGGAAAACTTTCTGCCTGAATTAAAGGTTGGAGAATCTGTTGACCTTAAAGGATTGGAATCCATATCACATGAAACCAAACCTCCTGCCAGATATACAGAAGCTACGCTTGTTAAGGAGCTTGAAAAGAGAGGCGTCGGCAGGCCAAGTACATACGCTTCTATTATCAGCACTATTCAGGATCGTGGGTATTCGAAAAGTGACGGCAAAACTTTAATTCCTACTTACACCGCATTTGCAGTTACAGAACTCCTGGAAAAGCATTTTCCACACCTTGTTGACAGTGAGTTTACTTCCGAACTTGAATCCAGGCTTGATGAAATCGCCAGTGGTAATTATGATCCGGTGAAATATCTGGATGACTATTATAAAGGTGAAAAAGGGCTTAAGGCTCTTGTCGATGAGCAGGAGGATAAAATTGACCCGCAAGAAGCAAAAGTATTAAATTTGCCGATTGAGGGCCTGAATGGTACACAGATTCATGTAGGCCGATTTGGGCCTTACATCAAGAGTGAATCCAATGGCGAACAGGTATCTACTTCTCTGCCCGTCGACCTCGACCCCGGTGAGCTTTCTATTGAGAAGATCAATGAACTCATTCAGGCAGAGAAAGAGGGCCCTACATCATTAGGCGATCATCCTGACAATGGTTCACCAATCTATCTGTTGAATGGACGCTATGGGCCATATGTTCAGCTTGGCGAGGTCACAGATGAGAATAAAAAGCCAAAGAGAGTCAGCCTGTTGAAAGGTATGAATCCAACCGATGTGGACCTTGAAACTGCCGTTTCCCTTCTGGAGTTGCCACGCCCACTTGGGAATCATCCTGAAACCGGAAAGGAGATAAAAGCAGGAGTGGGACGTTATGGCCCATTTATTCTTCATGATGGAACATTCAAGTCTCTTAAAAAGGAGGATCATGTATTGACAGTTACTCTGGAGAGAGCACTTGAGCTTTTGAAGGAAAAGAGTAAGTCCAGGGCCAGTTCCGCCTTGCAAGATCTTGGAAAACATCCGGAAACAGATGACCCCGTAAAAGTGATGGATGGCCGTTATGGCCCATACATCAAGTATGGCCGAAAGAATATTTCACTGCCAAAAGGAACTGATCCGGAAAAAGTAACCATGGCAGATGCTGTAAGGCTGATCGAAGAGAAAGGGAAAAAGTGATATTACCGATACGACAAAATGAACAGTATATGGGGCTGGCTGAGCTCACCGGTTTGCTTCGCGTAGAGAAGGATACTATTGTTCTTGAATACAGCTTGAAAGATGAGATGCTCGGTATGTTTAATTCAGACCTGAAAGTTTTGAATATTCCTTTTCATACCGTCGAAGAGATCCGTGTAAAAAAGAAGTGGTTCTCTGCGCGATTTGAAATTCATCTGAACCGGCTGCCCAAAACTGATAAAAGCCTCTCTTTGAATGGCAATGTGATCTCCTTTATCATAAAGAAAAATGAGGTGCAAAAAGCCCACTCCATCCGCTCATCACTTATGCTTCGTATCTCAGAAAAACGGCTTCGCGATTTGGATGATGATGTAAATGAACAAGATGAGCGTGAAGATTTTCAGTTCACCACCAAGTCTCAGCACTCAGGGCCTGCATCCGAAGAGGGTTTAAAAAATATGCTCCGCGATTCAGACTCCTGATATTTCATTTAACTTATTTCCAGCTTACCCTCCATAGCTGCACTATCTCCTTCGTACCATTCAATCTCAAGCTCAATCTTATTCTTAACAGCGTTGGCACTTTTTTCTTTACTCTGTGCCTCAACTTCAAAGATTAGTTTGCCCGGCAGGTCCAGTGAAACCTCTTGATCCCCCTTAATAAGCTGTACACTCCCTTCTGCAATTTTATCTGCAAAAAGATGCAGAAAGTTTGCCAGCTCTTCACGGCTCATTTTTTCTTCACTCTTGAACAATCGATTTACCTTTTTCATAAGATTCCTCAATTAATATTCAATTTAGCGCTGATCTCTTTAATCTATGAACGTTTAATAATTAACAAACTTGTAATAACCTGTTTTGTTTATCAACTGTTGTTTGAATGAATTTGAAATTCGACCCAGAATGTAGCTCCATATCCAAGTTTGCTCTCACACCAAACCCTGCCCTCCATCTCTTCAACGATTCTTTTCACAATGGATAATCCGAGACCTGTGGATGGCTCCCCCCCTGTTGGACGGGCACTTAGTTTCTGATACTTTCCAAACAATTTTTTCTTGTCTTTTTCAGATACACCCGGCCCCTGGTCACTTACGCCCCATCTTAGGCTATTTTTCTCCTTAAAGACAGTTATTTCCACTTTTGATTGAACTGGTGAAAATTTTAAGGCATTTGATAACAGATTACCAAAAACCTGATCACCCAGATAGTTTTTATCTGCCTGTATATAGATATCTTCGCCCTTCACGTTCAAAACAATATCGATTCCCTTCTTGCCGGCTTTCTCTGTATGTCGGGCAATAACCTCTTTTGTTGTTTCAACAACATCAACCGACTCGAGCTGAAGTTTAATTCTTCCTGTCTCAATAGAATCGATATCCAATATTTTTGAAACCATTTGAAGCTGTTTTTCCATCATATCTTCCAGCATATCGAGCATTTTCATTTTTTGCTCTTCCGGCAGATCCGGGTCCTCTTTGAATAGCTGAACTGCTCCCAACACTGTAGCAAGCGGCCCCCTTAAGTCGTGAGATACCAGTCCGATGAGATTGTTCTTATCTTCATTCAATTCAACAAGATTTTTGTTGGTACGCTCCATAGCTCGCGTTTTCTGCAGAATTGTCTCCTTCTGTGCTTCAATCTCCTCTTTCTGTTCTATCAATTGTTTAGCCTGAATTTCAAGTCTTTCATTTCTGGTAAGAAGCTCGCTCTGTTTCTCTGCAAGGTCTTTCGTACGCTCTGCCACTTCCCTCTCCAGTTTCTGATTCAGTTTCATCATTTGCATACTTCTGTTCCTGATATAAAACCATATAAAAAAGATGATTAAGCCGATCACAAGAAACTGAAACCAGCTATTTTGCCAGAAAGGGGGGGGTATTCGAATGGTTAAGACGGCTGTTTCATCCAGCCAGACACCGTTACTATCAGTAGCTCGTACGTAAAATGTGTAGTCGCCACCTCTTAAAAATGAATAGGTTGCAAAGTTTCGATTTCCTGAATAGTTCCAGTCTCGGTCTACACCCTCGAGCATATATGCATATTCAATTCTGCTGGAATTTGCATAATCAAGCGCGGCAAACTCAATCGTCAGTAAATTATCTCTGAAGCTCAATTCCAGATGATTTTCAGAATCCGGAAATACCGGTTGGTCAAATACTATAACTGAACTGATTCTGATCGGGGGTATAAAGTCTCTTTCGATGATCTGTGACGGATCAAAAATTGTAAATCCAAATGTGCTGCCAAACATTAACCGTCCATCCGGGCCGGAGAAAGCAGAACCCCACCAAAACTCATCAGACAGTATTCCATCTCGACGGTCAAATGTGATAAAAAACTCTCTCTGAGGATCAAACCGGCTCAGGCCGTTTGTCGTACTTAACCATAAATATCCATCGTTATCGGGCAGAATTCCAAATACCACATTGCTGCTTAGGCCATCAATCTGCTTATAGGTTTTAATGATTCCTGACTCTTTATCCAGCCGGCTCAATCCACCTCCAAATGTACCTATCCAGAGTGTGCCATCATGATCATCATGCAGGGAAATAACCCTGTTTGATTGGATGGTATTGGGATCATAAAAATCTGTCTGATAATGACGAATGGTATTGGTATCCGGATCGTATCGATTCAAACCGTCCCACGTTCCAATCCACAATATCCCATTTTCATCTTCAATAAATGCAAGAGATTGCAGCCCGGGGTGACTTAGAACCGGTGGATTTTGATAATCATTAAATTGAGTCTCAAAAGTGCCCTCTTCTCTGTCAAATAGTGCCAGCCCTCCTTCTGTTCCAACCCAAAAACGATTATCAGAATCAATAAATAGAACCTGCACTCTGTTATCCGGAATTGATGTTGGGTCATCAGGGTCATTCAAATACCTTTTGTAATCACCCGTTTCAGGGTTATAATAGTTTAAGCCACCCCATGTCCCAATCCAGATCCCACCGTCCGGATCTTGCAAAAAACGAGTCACACCATTTGTTGTAAGTGAGTTTGGGTTTTCAGGAACACTGCGTATGATTTCATTCAGCTCAAAAGTTTCATAATCGAGAATAAAAATTCCTTCATCTTGTACTGCAACCCAAAGCTCATCCTCAAAAATGGTAAAGGTTCGCACTGCTGATCCAATCACGTTCACCGGGGAGAGAGGTCCTTCATTGATTGTGATAAATCCAAATTTACGCTGCAGTTTGTGTATGCCGCCATACTCATTACCTATCCAAACTAGTCCGCTTTCATCCTGATATATAGCTCTGACCCGGTTGTTCACCAGACTTCCGGTACTATTTGGATCCGTGGTGTAGTGACTTTGAATCTGCATGGTTTCAGTATTAAATACCAACAGTCCGTCATCCGTGCCTGCCCACAACATTGAATGCTCATCCAGATAGAGATCATACACATTTGCCAGATATCCCGCTACTCCATGTTGAAGTGCTTCCGGTTTTACCACTCTTTTCTGTTCAAGATCGTAGTAGAAGACTCCACCCTCATGGGTTCCTATCCAAACACGGTTGTTTTCATTATCATTGATCATCGATATAACCGTGTATGAAATATCCCGTTGCTGTTGGTCATCTCTTACCAACCGGATTCTGTCAATCTCTGCACCATCACTGTTTAGTACGATAATGCCCGAATAGATCGTGCCAATCCAGACCTCATTATTTGGCCTGACCATCGCACTTACTGTGATATTATCGAATCGCCTGTTTTGAAAATCTAATTCAATTTCACGAAACGTTTCATTCTCTGTATTAAAACGATAAACATGAGGCCTGTCTACAGGAATAAGCCAAAGGTAGGGGTCTGCATTACCTGTAATTTTGCTAAATTCAAACGGTTCTATAAACGTGTGATCAGGGTCATCAAGCGTTGGGTTGAATGTCTGAAAAGATTGCTTCAACGGATTGTATCTGCTGAGACCGGAATGGTGAGTTGATATCCAAAGTGTGCCATCCGGATCTTTATATGTGTCCAGGATTCTATCATTCGGCAGAGCTTCCGGATTCTCAGTATTACTCTGAAAAGGAACTATTGAATGGGCATCATATCGGAACAGCCCGCTTTCAGTACCAAACCAGATAAAACCTTCTCTATCCTGATTGATCGAAGTAACATCTTGCCTTGCAAAGTTCCTATCTTCAACTCTTTGAACCATATAGTCATCATGTTGTGCAAACGCACTGCTCCACTGTAGAGACCAGAAGATGATCATCAATATGATAAAGAGAGCTCTATTCATCCTGATTTGTTAACGTAT
>SKZL01000251.1 GCA_007127395.1 Balneolaceae bacterium | reverse complement strand
TTTTTTAGTCAAATAAATATTAACAACTAAAAAAAGATTGCTATTCTTAATTTTATACAAATATTTTAATATGAAAGCGCTTCTTTATTTACTTTGTTTAATATCGATAACTTGATTCGCATCTCTCCCTTAGATTTTTAGGTGATTGATTAATCACTATCTTTCATGAACTGAATTTTCCACATTTGAAATCCGTTTTTTTTAATTGAAAATATCGAAATTTAAGATCTGGCTGAGCGCAGCCAGGCCTCAAACGCTCTCTGCCGCTTTTGTTCCCATACTTATTGGCGCTTCCCTCGCCTGGAATCATGATCTATTCAGGTGGGACACATCCGCTGTCGCACTTCTCTGTGCATTTCTGATTCAGATCGGAACCAACTTCGCAAATGACTATTATGGTTATCTGAAGGGGGCTGATGCTGACGGGCGAATCGGATTTATCAGGGCTACATCTGCAGGATTGGTCTCCCCGGAATCGATGTTCCGTGCAACCGTCATCACCATGGCACTGGCATTTATTCTCGGCCTCTATCTGGTATGGACGGGTGGCTGGATTATCCTGGTGATCGGACTTTTATCTATTCTATTTGGTATTCTTTATACCGGCGGACCCTTTCCACTCGGTTACAATGGCTTGGGCGATCTGTTCGTTTTTATATTTTTTGGGATTGTGGCAGTCATGGGAACCTACTATGTGAATGCACTTCAATGGAGTATGGGTTCTTTGATCGCATCCATACCGGCCGGTGCTTTGTCGGTAAACATACTTGTAGTTAATAATTTAAGGGATGTAGAACAGGACCGTATTACCGGTAAACGCACTCTTGGTGTACTCTTGGGTGAAAAGGCCCTCAAATTTGAATATTCATTACTCACATTACTTGCATACCTAACCCCTTTTTGGATCTGGTCCTACAGTGATGCTTCAGTTTTGATCCTGCTGCCTTTGATAAGCATTCCGCTATCATACAAATTGAACCAACATATCTTGAAAAAAAAAAAAAAAAAGAGCCTGAATCGTACCTTGGAAAAAACTGCCCAATTCATGGTGGTTTATGGAGTATTATTCTCATTGGGACTGATATTTATGTAATCACAACGATATGATCCGACTTTATGAATACAATCTGCCATTTAAGGAGCCTCTGACAACAGGCTCTGCACATTATATAAAGCGAACCGGACTCATTATTCGTTATACCGGCTCAGAGTGTGATACAGTTTCAGAAATTTCCCCTCTCCCGCCGTTTTCTTCCGAATCAATTCCTGAAATTATCATCGGCCTTAAGAGTTCAAAAAAAGATTTAGAAGATTTTCTGAAGAGAGATTATACGTTGGATGAATTGAATCAATTTATCAAAAATTTTACAGGTATCTCTTCCCTTCGATATGGCCTTAGCTGGTTGGGTGCTACACTTTTCGATTCTCGAAATAAAGGAACCATTAATTCATTTTTTAATTCCATTCCCGGCAGAACAGTTCTCGTGAATGATTTGATTGGTTCAACCGAGCCGGATCTACTAAGGGAAAAGTTATTGAATTCCATTGAATCAGGATTTCGTACCATAAAAATTAAATGCCTCACACCAAACCAAGATACTGCGGAAGCTATCCGTTCTGTAACTACACTACATTCTGAAATAAAAATCAGGCTGGATGCCAATCTCTCCTGGAACTCTGATTCAGTGGAACTATTCAATGCTCACTATCATGACCTGCCGATTGAGTACATCGAAGAACCATTTCAATCAGGTGAAAATGGTAACCGTAAGCTCTTTAAGGCGCCCATCGCAAAGGATGAATCGATAAGAAATTTAGAAACGCTCTCAAATTTACTGTCTACAGACAATAATCTCTTTCTGGTTATAAAACCGATGGTATTTGGAACTGTTTTTGATTTGGCTGAAACAATCTCAACCCATCGAAGTATGAAGCGAATGATTGTCATCTCCAATCTGCTTGAATCGGCCGTTGGAAGGTCATACAACCTGAGATTTGCATCACATTTTGGTGATCCGGAACTTGCCCACGGCTTGAATACCGGAAAGTATTTCAAATGGGACCTGATGAACGAAATGCCTCTTGATCATGGCATGATTCATACGGATCAGAGACTTTTTCAGCCGATTGTCTTCAACCAATTAAAATCAGATTATTTAATGGAAATTGATCTAGCCAATGCAGATTGATAAAAACAGATATCAAAGCAACAGAGGACAGGCTGGCGATGATCCTGTTTTTCTGCAAACAAGATTAAACAGGTATCATTACTCACATCTGCATCATTTTTCAAATTGGCTGCAAAAAGAGCTAAAGGATAAAAATATATCCCCCAGTGATGATCATCCAATCCTTGTTTTTCCGGATCAATCTGAGGAATTGATTTTTTTGATGGCTTCTGCATATCTACTGAAAATACCCCTTTTGGTTTTGCACCCACAGACTGAAGAGAAAGAAGTTAAACGTACCCTTCAAATAATCCGGCCGGCTGCTCATTTTAGAGG
>SKZL01000333.1 GCA_007127395.1 Balneolaceae bacterium | reverse complement strand
TCAACATCCGAATACTCCAACAGTACACCTATCCCGGGTGTCCATCTTTTCAGATGGGATATGCGGAAAGGGTAGTACTCAAACAGAAAATCAAGAACCGGATCTTTCTCTTGATGAGATCTCTTTTCCAGATAAGGATCTAGAATCCTGCCAAGGGATTGCTCATGGGTACTTTTTTTACCCATCCAGAGCTCTTCCGAATAGATTTTATCTTGAATTATTCGTTCAATACGATTGTTTAACATATCATAACAAAATATCATTATGATGGTGGCTTTACAATACTTTAAATCGGTACTCTGAACCGCATAGTAGGCCTTTCGTCAGGCTCAAGACAGGCCTTTCAACAGGCTTAGTACAATCGTAATCAGGAATCCGATAAATTTGCCGGGGGGAGTTTGAATGTTCTCTCTGTTTTAAAAGTTTTAAAATAATTGTTGTAATCATAATGATAATGTTTGATAAGTTTTTTTTATCGTGAATCAATGGCCATTTTTAAAGAGCTATATCATTTTTTCCTCCATCTGAGGCTGCATTATCAATTCATGCTGCTTTCCGGAGGTTATCTGCTTGGCGGTTTGTTATCCGATCAAATGAACACGTTTGATTTCTGGATTCAGTTTTTGAATGTTCATCTGCTGCTGTTCGGAGGGGCAACAGCATTCAACTCATACTGGGATAAGGATGAAGGACCCATTGGCGGACTCAAAAATCCACCTAAAATGGAACGCTGGATGCATCCGGCATCTATTGCTATGATGTTTGCAGGCTCGGGGTGGTCTTTTCTCTATGGCTGGACCTATTTTCTGATTTTCGGACTCAGTTTGATCCTTTTTTGGCTCTACTCAACACCACATGCCCGCTGGAAGGGAGATCCATTTTTGAGTATGGTTGCAATCGCGATTAGTACAGGATTCAACTCTGTACTGCTGGGGCACATGGCAGCCGGCGGAGGGGTTCATTCATTACTCATTTTTGCTGCTGTGGGTGCATCCCTGATCCTTTTGAGCCTCTATCCGGTCTCACAAATTTATCAGGGTGAAGATGATTTAAAACGAGGTGATCGAACTTTTTATCTCAAACATGGTATAAAAGGTATTCAACTCTTTTTTAAAGTCTCATATTTAACAGGACTAATTATCTTGTCGATAAGTTTAATGGTATATTACCTCATTCCAGGCTCAATATTACTGTTTACAGGTTTTGTAACATACCTGATATTGAACCGTTTTATTAGTGGATTGAGTGGTTTGAAGCAAGAGTACCGGATGGTAATGAGTGTCAAATTCATCGCATCCCTCTCTTTTGTGCTATTTTTGCTTGCAGCAAATATCATTCGCCATCAGTGGCTTGGAGAATCAGTATTTATCAATTTATTCTAAACAGAAAATTTTATGACAGCAGTAACCTGTGACACCATTACAAGAGATATCATCGAGAACGGATATACCTATTCTGAATACACTGATCTTATTGAGAACCTGTTGAAAAACGACAGGACAACCGGTGAGAATCACTCTGAAATGATGTTGCATTATACGAAGATGAACTTACACCGGATGAAGCGTATAAACCGCAGAATGGAGTTAAACCCGGACCTTGACAGACGCCTCGCTGAGATTGAAAGATCGATGATTTGGCTTATCCTGACCGAAGCGTGGTGCGGTGATGCAGCACAGTCATTGCCGGTTATCCAGAAAATTGCAGATCAGTCAGATAAGATTAAGACCCGATATATTCTGAGAGATGAACATCCTGAAATTATGGATCAATTTCTGACAAATGGCAGAAGCCGATCCATTCCGAAATTGATCTGCCTGGATTTCAATTCACTGGAGGTTCTTGGAACTTGGGGACCCAGGTCGACTGATGCACAGCTTGTTGTTGAATCAGCAAATCAGATTGAAGGAATTCCATATCAGGAGGTTGCAGAGAAACTTCACAAGTGGTATGCTGAAGACAATACCAGAAGTATTCAGAATGAACTAAATGAACTTCTGGATCACTGGGAAAGGAGCTAATAATTGCTTTCAAGTTGATCACTGATTATTAAACTCAATGAGTTGGACTGATTCCCAATCTTTTTACAAGCACATTGCACAGACCAGCGACGAACCGATGGGACTCGAAATAGAGTTTGCAGAGGGTTGTTTTTTGCACACTACCGACGGGAAAAGCTATCTGGATTTTATCTCCGGTATTGCCGTCAGCAGTCTGGGCCATCGACATCCGGAGGTGATTGAAGCGATCCGTGAACAGATCAACCGGCACCTCCATGTGATGGTCTATGGAGAGTTTATTCAGGCGCCGCAGAGCAGGTTTGCAAAACTTTTATGTGATCAGTTACCACCGAACCTGGACAGAGTCTATTTTGTGAATAGTGGCACCGAAGCAAATGAGGGAGCCATTAAACTTGCAAAAAAGTACACCGGCCGTCATAAGCTGGTGGCATTTCACAACAGCTATCACGGAGATACACACGGTTCATTAAGTGTAACCGGTCGC
>SKZL01000288.1 GCA_007127395.1 Balneolaceae bacterium | reverse complement strand
GGTGCAGAGTTGACTAACCTTATTGACATTCCTTATGCTGATCAGTTTAAAGTACGTGTTAGCTATGGTGAAACAGGACAGGATGCTCCATCCAGTGGCCTTTCAAGACTGCGGTTCCAAACACAGGGTAACTTCCTTGTTGATGGAAACTTTATTCCGGCACTTGCTCCTGCAAGTAACCCAAATCCGGATTTGAAATGGGAGATTAAACGCGAATGGAATTTCGGTCTCGATTTTGCATTCTTTAATGACAGGCTCTCTGGCTCTTTGGATTATTTCCAAAACGTAACCAACGACCTTTTGCTTAACTTCGGTGTTCCGGTTCCACCAAACATTTTCCCGCAACAGTGGGTCAATATCGGTGAACTCTCAAATAAAGGGTTTGAAGCCGCGATCGACTACATAGCAGTCAACCAGCAGGATTTCTCTTGGAGAACAGGCATTACATTCTCTACTGCTGAAACTGTTCTTGAGTCACTGTCAAGCGGAGATCTTCAGTTTGGAGATCGTCAGCTAAGATCCAACGTCGGTTCTCCCGGATTGAACAACACACCAATGATTCGTGTTCAGGAAGGACGCCCAATTGGTGAATTGTGGGGTAAAGAGTTTGCCGGTATCAGCTCAGACGGTGAATGGTTGTTTTTCAATGCCGATGGTGATATCGTCAGATCTGCTGATACATCAGAAGCAGATGACAAGGTGATCGGAAACGGTATGCCGGACTTCCAGCTTGGATTTGATAACACTGTACGATACAGAAATTGGAGTGTGAATATGTTCTGGAGAGGTGCTTTCGGGCATGATCTGGCAAACAGCTTCAATATCTTCTACAAAAATCCAAACACTGCATTTGGTTGGAACGTAACAAAAACTGCACTTGAGCTTTCTGAACTCAGAGAAGATCCGCAGTTCTCCAGCTACTATGTAGAAGATGCATCATTCTTCAGACTTGAAAACCTGACCATCGGTTATACTTTTGACCTGCCCTCAGGTTCTTCTATTAGAAACCTGAGACTATATGCAGCAGGAAACAACCTCTGGACCATCACAAACTACACCGGTGTTGATCCGGAAGTACGTTTTGAAGACGGTGGTGATCCATTGGCTCCTGGTATCGAAAGGAGAGACCAGTGGTTTACTCAGACATCCTTTGTATTTGGTGTTGATTTAGGATTTTAATTTTAAAAATCGAAAATTATGAATTATAAAATGTTTAAAAAATTGACACTTGGTATTCTGTTGGTGTTTATGTACAGCACTGCCTGCACGGACCTGACAGAAGAGTCACCCGACAGCCTGAACTCTCTCGAATCTGAAGAGGAGTTTGTAGCTGCACTGGGTGAAGCTTATACGGTAATGGGAGGCCTCTGGGGTGGACACGGTGGTCTCTGGTCGATGCATGAAGTTTCATCTGATGAAGCGGTAATTCCACAGCGTGGAACAGACTGGTTTGACGGGGGCGTTTGGCTTCGAACTCACCAGCACGTTAACGGTGTAGATCATGGTCCTACTAACGGAATGTGGAATCAGCTTTTCCGAGGGGTAAATGCAACGAGTCGTCTGATTACTCAGTTTCAAACCTTGGTTGATCAGGATCAACTGGATGCAGCAATGGCCGAAGCGTTTATTGCAGAAATGAGAGTTCAAAGAGCCTTCTTCTATTTCTGGCTTCTTGACAGTTTTGGAAACGTACCTATCATTGATGACTTTGCAGCGGTTGAGGAAGCCCCAAGTAATAATACGGATTTCCAGGCAGGCCGTACTCAGCTCTTCAATTTTATTGAATCTGAGATCACTCAAAACATCAATTCACTGAGTACTGACCCAACAGGTTCATATGGTAGAATGCACAGAGATGCAGCACATTTCTTGCTTGGAAAACTCTACCTGAATGCTCAGGTTTACATCGGCCAGCCAAGATGGCAGGATGCTGTAACCCAATTTGATGCAGTGATAAACAGTGGTAACTACGATTTGGAAGCAGATTATTTTGCTCCATTCTCTCCAAATAACAGTGGATCTACTGAAATGATCTTTGCCATACCTTATGATGAGATCTTTTTAGGTGGATTCAATCTTCACCATATGACTCTTCACTATAACCACCAGTCTACGTTCGACTTTGAACAACAGCCGTGGAACGGTTATGCTACACTGGCAGAGTTTTACAACTCTTTTGAAGAAGATGATGTAAGGAAGGGAGATGGACAGCGAACTGGCCTTTTGGTCGGCCCGCAGTTTGCACTATCCGGTGAGCCACTTATCGATACCGATATTGGTGAGGGACACCATTTAACAATGCAAGTCGATATACCACAGCTTGCAATGGTAGGTGAATTGGCCGGTGCTTCACGCGAAGCCGGTGCACGGTTTGCCAAGTTTGAATATGGTATCGGTTCGACTCCAGATTTGAACAACGACTTCCCTGTCTTCAGATATACAGATGCGATTATGTCGAAGGCAGAAGCACTCTGGAGACAAAGCCCCGGAAGCGGTGAAGCATTGAATCTG
>SKZL01000325.1 GCA_007127395.1 Balneolaceae bacterium | reverse complement strand
GTCCAAAAAAAATCAACCTTTCAAGGTTCTTTACCTCTAAAGTGGTTTAATAAACATCGATGCTCGCATAACATTTCCATTCAGAATTTTTCGCAGTTATTTCAAAAAATCATTTAACAATGCCCCTCTCTTTTCTTACTTTTAGAGTTCGATCCGTTCCCAATTTCAGACGGGTATATCAACGCTCTGAATAAGTGCCTGAACCCTGAATATCCCGTGATCAAATGGTTGGAAATTTTTGGGAGCAATCGAAAACTTTCATCGTCTTTAAACATCGTACATACTTGCTGAATGGCTTCAAACAACGGCTCAGATCATCAAAATAACGCACCCCGACAGACCGGTTCTGAGGGAGGACGCGTACCACCGCAGGCGGTTGAAGTGGAAGAAGCCGTTCTTGGGGCGATGCTGATCGAGCGAGAAGCCGCTACCATTGCACTTCAGTTGCTAAAACCGGATGATTTCTACAAACCGGCAAATCGCCATGTTTTTGAGACGCTTTTTGACCTCTATGAGCGGGGCAATCCGCTCGATATCCTTACTGTAGAGAGTGAACTGAGGGACAAAAACCTGCTGGATGTGGTCGGGGGCGGAGGATACCTTGCCGACCTCACCAGATCGGTCAGCTCTGCCGCCAATATCGATTATCACTCTCAGATCATCTATGAAAAGGCGATTAAAAGAAACCTGATCCTGAACTGCAACGAGATTATCAAATCCGCCTACGACACCACCACTGATGCGAATGATGTGCTGGACAGGGCCGAGCAAAGCATTTTTGAAATCGCCAATAAATCGTCCAAAGCGAATGCCATGGCGATCGGTGATATCCTTAAAGATACACTGGGATATCTGGAAGAGCTTCGCGGTAAGCCGGAGGGGATTACAGGTGTTCCATCCGGACTGGATGTTGACCGCTACACCTCAGGATGGCAAAAAGGTGACCTGATCATCATTGCAGCGCGGCCATCGATGGGTAAAACGGCTTTTACACTTACCGCCGCCAGAAACGCTGCTCTCCATCCGGACGAATCGATGCAAACCAATGTGGCCATTTTCAGCCTGGAGATGTCATCGCAACAACTTGTTCAGAGGTTCTTGACTATGGAGGCCAGAATTGATGCACAGGCTGCCAGAACCGGTCGTGTGAAGGATGAGGATTTTAAACGGCTGATCGATGCTGCCAGCCGGTTGTTCACTGCAAAAATATTTATCGATGATACCCCCGGCTTGAGCCTGATGGAATTGCGCACCAAATGCAGGCGCCTCAAAAGTGAGCACAACATCGGCCTGGTAGTGGTCGATTACCTGCAGCTTATGACCGCCAGCTCCCGCGACATCGGAAATCGTGAACAGGAGATCGCCACTATATCGCGTGGATTGAAAGGACTGGCCAAAGAGCTCGATGTACCCGTAATTGCACTTTCACAGCTGAGCCGGCAGGTTGAACAACGTGGTGGTGATAAGCGTCCGCAGTTAAGTGACTTGAGAGAATCCGGTTCCATTGAGCAGGATGCTGACGTTGTCTGTTTCCTCTATCGGCCGGAGTATTACGGTATCACAACCACTGCAGAGGGCGAATCCACCAATGGCCTTGCTGAACTGATTATCGGGAAACAGCGTAACGGACCTGTCGGTAGTACACGAATGTATTTTGTAAAAGAGTATGCACGGTTTGAAAGGCTGTCCAGAGTGGAAACCGGTCCGCAGTCACCCGGCGGCAACGACTATCTCAATGAACCCGATTCTACTGCGGCATTACCACCACCCACTCCGCACTCCCCCGGTGGTGATGATGACAAAGCACCTTTTTAAACGTAAGGCACTTTAATAAAAGTAAAAAACTTTTAGCCTAATCGGAGGGAAGTGATGATGAGAAAGCGCCCTTCTAGCTGAAAACCTCAGTTCAATTATTCAATCAGGTTATTTAAAAGCCCCTCATTTCCAATAGATTTTAGATAAAAATATTCAAACGAATAACTAAAAAAGGCTTTGAATCTATATTCAAAGCCCTTTTTGATTGATTCAGATCTATTTAAATGAAACGTATACCGGCTGTTTTGATTCAGCTGAACGTTTTGCAGCTTCGTTAAAGGTTTCAATAACAACATCAGGCGCTGAGTTTTTCGCCACTTCAATCATCTGTGTTTCAGTTGTAGCATCAGCTCGGGTGGGTGCAGCACAGACCACTGTAATTTCCATCGGTGAGTAGAGACTAAATGTTACAAACTGTGCAACCATATTTAAAAAGCTGTGTCGTGTTTCAACTCTTGCAACACCATTGGCACAATGTTGTTCTGCATGAATAATGTCTGGCGGAACCAGTCCGGCAATAAACGATGACGCCCATGCTTTTTGATAAACTTCATTTGAACTTTCTAAACCGGTCGTAACCTGTGTGTGGTAGCAACCTGTAAATATGAATGCAATAGCGATTATAAGAAGTACATTTCTCTTCATAATATTTATTATTTAGGTTCAAGTTTAACATGATACTTTAATTGACAATTTTTTTATAAAAAAATCAAT
>SKZL01000063.1 GCA_007127395.1 Balneolaceae bacterium | reverse complement strand
CCTCGATGAGTAATAATAACATGCAGGCCATTAAAGTTACCATTCTCGGGAAACAGATTCCCCTCAAGGTTCATGATAAAGAGGTTGAGAATACCCGCAGAATTGCAGCATATGTGGATGAGAAATTTCGCTTGTTCAGGAATCAATTTTCCAATCAGCCAGACTCCACCATCATGATTCTTGCTTGCCTGAGTATTACTGAGGAGCTGTTTGAAGCCCGTGCAAAACTTTTGGATACAGACGAACAGGAGAGTAAAATAATGGATGAAATTAATTTTGAAATTACTAAACTGATAAAAGAAATTTCATAATTATTTTTCCACTAATGGCGTTATCTTCAATAGGCCTCTTCTATTAGCAAGAAAACGATCTATTCAGACATGTACAAAGGCGAACGTTTAAATAGTTATACTCATCTTATTGGAGCCATCGGCGCCTTCTTTGGACTTATTGTACTACTCTTTCTCGCTGTTCAATCCGGTGACATATGGAGATTCATCAGTTTTACAGTGTATGGTTTCTCCCTGATCACACTCTACCTCTGCTCTACGCTTTATCACAGTTTTCAGGGAAAATGGAAAGATTTTTTTCGAAAAATGGATCATATTGCCATCTATCTGCTCATTGCCGGTACCTATACTCCATTTGCATTGGTATCGATCCGAGGTGAGATAGGATTGGTAATACTTGGAATCGTATGGAGCCTGGCTTTTATCGGTATTACATTAGACATTTTTCGTACAACCAAAAGCAGTAAGCGAATTTTTCAATTGATTATCTATCTGGCAATGGGGTGGCTTGTGGTTTTTGCCATTGAACCCCTTATCGAAAGTATCCCCTCCGCAGGTTTTTATTGGCTTATTACCGGTGGTTTATTTTATACTTCAGGAGTTCTATTCTACATCATGAGTAATTGGCACAGATTTGCTCATGGTATTTGGCATCTGTTTGTTCTGGCCGGCAGCTTAAGTCACTTCATATCCATTATTGCTTATGTTTAAACCGATTACCAAATTCAAGGTTCAGATTCTGCCATATAAAACCCGGATCTTTTTCTATCTTTTAAACACATTACCAATGATTCCATCATAATACTCTGACTCCATGGCTGATACAGTTAAGATCTTTTTTATAGCCGATATAGTCGGAGAACCCGGCCTCTCTCTGCTTGAGACAATTTTCCCATCGATACGAGAAAAATATAAACCCGATTTTATTATTGCTAATGCGGAAAATTCCCATGAAGGACGGGGGCTGAACCAAAGTATCGTTAAAAGACTATATGAGCTGGAGGTGGATGTTATTACCGGAGGAAACCACTCTTTTGATAAATGGAAAATATTCTCCTATATGAAAACGGACGACAGGTTACTCCGTCCGCTTAACTATCCAAAAGGCAACAGTGGTTACGGTTATGGTGTCTATCCAATAAAGAACAGAGATGAAAAAGTAGCTGTACTAAATCTGCAGGGGCGAACATTTATGCAAGCCATTGATGATCCTTTTTCTGCATCAGACTGGGCTTTATCAAAGATCAGAGAGGAGACAAATTTAATTTTTGTCGATTTTCATGCTGAAGCAACGGCTGAAAAACTGGCATATGCATGGTATGTTGATGGTACCGTTTCTGCTGTTGTAGGTACCCATACACATATTCCGACAGCCGATGCAAGAATATTACCCGGTGGCACAGGTTATATTACGGATGCAGGAATGACCGGGCCATTTGATTCTGTTATTGGAATGGACAAACAAACTTCCATTAAACGATTTACTTTAGGTACCCCGCAGAGATATAAAATTGCTGATAAAGATAATCGAATGTGCGGTGTTTTGATGGAAATTGATTCCGAATCGAATAAATGTCTCTCAATAAAATCAGTTATCTATCCTGAATTTTCAAATACAAGCAGTAAAAATGAGTAATGAACCTGTTTTAAAATGCATTGACCTGAAAAAGAATTTTAAATCTCAATCAGGATCAGGTGAACTCCAAATACTTCGCGGTATCGACCTTGAAATCAAATTGGGGGAAGTTGTAGCCATCGAAGGATCAAGTGGAAGTGGTAAAAGCACACTTTTACATATTTTAGGTGGTTTGGATCGCCCCACCTCCGGTGATGTTATTTGGGATGGCCAGTCTATTTACAGCCATGATGCTGATCATCTTGCCGAATTACGAAATAAGCATGTAGGATTTGTTTTCCAGTTCCATCATCTGCTCCCTGAATTTACTGCCATTGAAAATGTAATGATGCCCGCCTTGATCAGGGGTGTATCACAAAGTGAGGCAAAAAAGAGGGCTGCTGAACTACTCACCTTTTTCGGTATGGAAGAGCGAGAATATCACAGACCTTCCCAACTTTCAGGCGGTGAACAGCAGCGTGTCTCCATGGCCCGTGCACTAACCAACCGGCCATCCATCATACTTGCGGATGAGCCAACCGGAAACCTGGATGAAAAAAATACAGAGGTCATTCTGAACCTACTCTTTGAACTTCGTGACCTGGAGAATCTATCCGTCATATTGATCACTCATGAAAAAGAGATCGCCGGTAAATGTGATACTCTCTATTCGCTACAAAACGGAGTTCTGATCTGATCATCGATCTTATAAGAGTGGCTCAACGTACTTTTTTGCTTGGTTAAATCAGAAAGTAGCTTTAACTTTACTATTCTTGGAAAAAAAATATTTCACGCTTTTACGACATACCATAATCACCTGAGTTTATGAGCAAAAAATTATCAAAAGAAGATCTGGAACAGGATCTGTTGATTGAATACTCTTCACGTTTTGTCTATTTCTACAATCAGAACAAAGCAACTGTAATTGGAGGGGGCATTGCAATAGTGCTTGTAATCGCTCTGATTATTGGTTATTTCGTACACTCTGCCCAGCAAGAGCAACAGGCACAAATCTTATTGGGGGCCGCAGAACAATCTCTCATGAACGGAAATTTTGAGAGAGCGCTTTATGGTGATGATGATGCGCTTACTCTTGGCTTTATCCAAATTGCCAATAATTACGGCAGAACAGATGCGGGCAACCTGGCACTCTATTATGCAGCACTTGCTGAATTCGAACTGGGTAACTTCGAAGAGTCACTGTCACATATTCAGAACTACAGAGCTCCAAATGGAATATTGGGTGTGGCTCCGGTATCATTACATGGAATAATTCTTCTTGAATTGGACAGGTTTGAGGAAGCTGCTTCAATATTTGAACGTGCAGCTGATTGGGACAGAAACAATACAACTACTCCCTACAACCTTTTTGAAGCCGCTCAGGCTCATATAGAGGCAGGTAACAGACAGAGAGCAATTGAACTGCTTAATACAATTCTCTCCGACTATCCAAACAGCCAGCAAAGTACAAGGGCACAACGTCTGATAGGAATGCTGACAGCAGCAAGCTGATCTCTTTAAAGCCACCTATATTACAATGAACTGTTGCGTGGAGCCGGTATGATGTATGTATGATCGGCTTTTCATCTGGACAAAGCCAGATTAACGATCACATATTTCTTCGGTACTGACCACCCACTTCATAGAGTGCCCTGGAAATCTGCCCCAGTGATGCATACTTAACAGATTCCATCAACTCCCCAAATAGATTCCCATTGTTTCTGGCAACTTCTTTAAGATTCACGATGGCTCTATCTGAGTCTGCTTTGTTTATTTTATGAAAAGCATTCAGATTTGTAATTTGCTGCAGTTTTTCATGCTCTGTTGACCGAATCAGCTCAACCTCTCTCTCCTCTTCTTCTGTTTTTATGTCGCTTTTGAACGTATTAACACCAATAATTGGCAGCTCGCCGGAATGCTTTAATGACTCATAATGAAGACTCTCTTCCTGAATCTTACCACGTTGATACATTCTTTCCATTGCACCCAGTACTCCACCTCTCTCCGTGAGCCTGTCAAATTCACGCAGTATTGCTTCTTCAACAAGATCTGTAAGCTCTTCAATCAAATAGGAACCCTGAACCGGATTGTCATTTTTGGTCAAACCCAGTTCTTTGTTGATGATCATCTGTATCGCAAGGGCTCTTCTTACCGATGCCTCAGTAGGAGTTGTTATAGCCTCATCAAAAGCGTTTGTGTGAAGAGAGTTACAATTGTCATAGACAGCCATTAATGCCTGAAGGGTTGTTCGTATATCATTAAACTGAATATCTTGTGCATGCAATGACCTTCCGCTCGTCTGTATATGATACTTCAATTTCTGAGAACGCTCGTTTGCCTCATATTTGTGCTTCATTGCAATCGCCCAAATTCTGCGGGCTACCCTTCCGATTACAGCATATTCCGGATCCAATCCATTGCTAAAGAAAAAAGAGAGATTATGTGCAAATTGATCGATATCCATTCCTCTGGAGAGATAATACTCCACAAATGTGAATCCATTCGCAAGAGTAAACGCCGCCTGGGTAATCGGGTTTGCTCCTGCTTCAGCAATATGATATCCTGAAATGGATACGGAGTAGTAATTTCTTACCTGATGATCTGTGAAATATCTCTGTATATCCCCCATCATCTTGAGCGCAAACTCGGTTGAAAAGATACAAGTGTTCTGTGCCTGGTCCTCTTTCAGAATATCTGCCTGTACCGTACCCCTGACGACCTTTAAAGTTTCTGCTTTGATTCTCTCATATACCTCTTTCTCTAACAGTTTATCTCCGCTGATGCCGAGCAGACCGAGCCCGGATCCATCATGGTTGGCCGGTAAATCCATCTCATATACCGGAGTTGGCAAACTGTTTTCCGAGAAGTGATCCTGAATCTTTAATTTGGCCATTTCCCACTCACCTTGATTCTTCAGATACTTCTCGACCTCCTGGTCAATAGCCGTATTCATAAACATCGCAAGAATCATGGGAGCAGGCCCATTGATAGTCATCGATACAGACGTTTTCGGGGAAGTCAGTTCGAATCCGGAGTAGAGTTTTTTCATATCATCAAGCGTACAGATACTCACTCCCGAATTACCAATCTTCCCATATATGTCAGGACGATGATCCGGATCTTCTCCATAGAGGGTCACTGAATCAAATGCTGTTGAAAGCCTGGATGCCGGCAGTCCTTCACTCACATAGTGAAACCTGCGGTTTGTACGCTCCGGAGTCCCCTCACCTGCAAACATCCTGGTTGGATCCTCACCTTCTCTTTTGAATGGAAATACACCGGCGGTATATGGAAAATATCCCGGCAGATTCTCTTTCAGGGCAAATTTTAATCTGTCACCAAGATTTTCAGTTTTTGGCAGAGAGATGCGTGGTATTTTCGTACCGCTCAAAGATTCCCTGAAAAGTTCATTTTTAATCTCCTTATCCCGAATTTTAACGACAAATTCATCTTTTCGATATTTTTTATACGTTTCATCCCAACCATCTAATATTTTTGCCGGTAGTGGGTCAAGTTTAAGAGACCAGTGGTTTTCCATCTCATTCAGAGTTTCGATCAACCCGCTACCCTCCTCCTTTTTCCAGCTCTTGAGCTGTTCAATAGTTCCTCTTACCTGGTCCAGCTTTGATGCCACTTCTATCTGTTCGGACGCCCATTGATGATATTCATGTATAGTCTCAGATATTTCAGAAAGATATCTCTGTCGATTTCCCGGGATGATGGCCTGTTTTTGGATATCCGTTGCCGGAGTTGTCTCCTGATAAAGTTCCGGTTTCAAATTAAGCGGATACAATTCATTGATCTTTCCAACAATTGCAGCAAACAATCGA
The DNA here is from genome assembly GCA_007127395.1 of Balneolaceae bacterium. Classification (GTDB taxonomy): domain Bacteria; phylum Bacteroidota; class Rhodothermia; order Balneolales; family Balneolaceae; genus Rhodohalobacter. Next base: position 4,157 of record SKZL01000063.1, on the reverse strand, counting down.
TGCACACCCTCATCGTTAAACTGAGATGCAATTGTCGGATAGACAGGCATTGTTTCAGGCTTTTGATGCCAATCTCCCCTGTTTCGCTGGATTGTTTTTCGAATATCCCGAAGGGCATCCAATGATCCCTTTTTGTCAAATTTATTGAGAACGACCATTTCAGCAAGATCCAGCATATTGATCTTCTCAAGCTGTGTGGCCGCACCATATTCATGAGTCATGACATAAATAGGAATATCACTCAGATCCACTATCTCAGCTCCACTTTGTCCAATTCCACTTGTCTCGACCAATATCAGGTCAAAACCGGCAAGCTTATAGATTTGTATTGCTCCTTTAACAGCATCACTGATCGATTTATTGGAAGCCCGTGTAGCCATACTGCGCATATACACACGGTCAGTGTCGATACTGTTCATTCTTATACGATCACCCAGAAGGGCCCCGCCTGTCCTGACCTTGGATGGATCGATAGATATTACGCCAATATTCATCTCCGGAAATTCCGCAAGGAAACGGCGTATGATCTCATCAGTCAGTGAACTTTTGCCCGCCCCCCCTGTACCGGTGATTCCGATGACAGGAATTGGTTTTTTAATGGTTTTTTCGACTTTTTCGTCATTGAAAAACAGTTGTTCACCCTCAAAACGGACAATACCGGAGTGATTGTTTTCCAGCGCAGAAATGGCCCTTGCGAGCGAATTAACATCTCGTTCAACTACATCCTTCGGATCAGAAGGAGCACTCAAAACAGGGTCAAAATCACAACTTTCCAGCATATAGTTGATCATCCCCTGTAATCCCATTATACTTCCATCCTCAACAGAAAATATGCGTTTTACACCATATTGATGAAGTTCCTCTATCTCATTTTCAACAATGACTCCTCCGCCACCTCCAAATACCTCAATATGAGACGCATTTTTCTCTTTCAGTAAATCGATCATATATTTAAAATACTCCATATGACCGCCCTGATAAGAACTGATAGCAATACCCTGTACATCCTCCTGAATGGCACAATTGACAATTTCATGAACCGATCTGTTGTGCCCCAGATGGATCACCTCAGCACCGGTCGCCTGAAGAATTCTACGCATGATATTGATACTTGCATCATGTCCGTCAAATAGGCTGGCAGCTGTTACAAACCTGATTTTATATTTTGACTGATACCTTGAGGGTTGCATTGAACCGTTCTTGATCTTGCTATCTATAGCAATTTTTTCTTTTACCGCACTTCGATCTGTCATAACTGCAAAACTGAAATTCTTTTTGGGATTGGAAGCGATTCCAAAATAGCGATTTTGTGGTTAAATCGATACCTGCAATCTGTAACAACTACCAGATTAAAAAAATTCTTTATGCGGTTGCTGCTTAAAGATTATTGCTCTTATTGTATACTATACAGGACTCTCTCCCGCATCGGCATCAACATGTTTAGGATCAAGATAACTGATTGTGCGTTGTGGGAATGGGATTGTAATGCCGGATTTGTCAAATCTCTTTTTAATTGATTCCAATAGATCACACTCCATCACAAAAGCATCCGGCGCATCTTTTGCCCATGCCCAGGCTCTTAATCCAACAGAAGAGTCACCAAGCTCAATAACCCTGACGGTCAGCCTTGGTATTCCATTGCTTATATCTTCTTCTGTTCTGATATCGATATTTAATGGATGATTAATGACCTCTTCAGAAATTATTTTTTTGGCCAAATCTATATCCGAATCATAACTGATTCCTACATTGATAAATCTGCAAATTTTTGTATCTGTGTAGTTGGAGTTGGTTAATATCTGACTGCTCATTACAGAATTCGGAATGATAATTCTCTGATTCTCAAAATTCCGGATAACCGTATGTCTCAAGCTGATATCCTCCACAACACCTCTGAGGCCATCCTGCATAGATATTCGGTCTTGAATCTGATATGGCTTCGAAATAACGATAAAAATTCCGCTGATTATATTACCCAGTGCCTGCTGTGCTGCAAAACCCACAGCAATTGCCAAAATACCGGCACCTGCAACTATTGACTGAGCCAGAGGTTTTAAAAAATCTATCATTGAAATAGCAAAACTGATACCTATCAGGTACACTATCGTTGATATGGAGTGCTCCATGAACTTGTAGGTAGTCAGATTAATGTCTCCCTTTTCAGCACTTCTGAATAGAAACTTTTTATAGGCCCTGTTGATGCCTTTGGCCAGTAAAACTGTAAAAACCACAATCAGGACTATTCGAAAGAAGAGTTCATATTCTTCAAAAAATAGTTGTATGGACTCCATCATTGTTCCTCTAAGCTGTTATTTTCCATATCTGTTTCATCACTGTTATCCAGATCCTCACCGGCGTCTTCCCTGCCATTTTCACCTTCCTGTTCACCATCATTTTCCCTATCTTCTTCAAATTCTTCACTTCCTCTACCATCTTCTAAGCCTTCATCTTCACCATCTCCGTCTCCAACAACTCCTTCATCAACCTCTAATCCATCAACCTCTAAATTCCGGACCGGGTCAAGGCCGGGATAACTGATTTCAACTTCAGATGTAAATCCCTCTCTAACAGGTATTGACCTCCTTACATAGTAGGGTTCCGGTTTCTCATACGGTTCAACAACACCCGGATCCCATCTTCCATTTCCGTTTTCATCCTGAAACAGGATCGCTCTGTATGTTAGCGGCGGTAAATTTTCTATTTCAATGTTTCCGCTGAATGTTGTATCAACCTGTATACTGTTATCCGTATCTGTCAGTTTTAAAATGGTAGGAATATCAGGATTTGCATTTATCATTGTAAACTCAATACTCCCAAGCTGGTTGCGCTGCCAGATATCCGGCTCAATAATATCCCTGGACTCTTCCCACGGATTCCAAACTCTGAACTGATAACGAATACCGGGTTCCCAAACCCCATCCGGCGATATTCGTAATATATGCCTCTCTATCTCGATATGATCCCAGCCATCCAATACCCGCTCGCCATCCACAACTTGCAGTGAGTCCAGAACTGCATCATCATTAATAAACTGTGTATACTCTATTTCAAGGGGTTCATTTGCAAAGAGTCCATTCGTAGCATTGTGTGCATATGTCCGTAATATCGTTGTATCAGGTTCATTTGAACCGATAAATGGTGAAAAATCGACCCTGAGCATATTCCCTGCCCGATCAGTTAATCCGTGAGGCCGGAGTGTATAGCTGTTTGATTCATCCAGTGGAGATAGTGACTCGGCAAAAAGCACATTCTCATCTCTTTCAGACATATATAGTGGGTACGCCCGTGTTATTTCACTTCCCAGTGTATCGGTAACAGCTAAGTAGGCATCATCAGACCATTCAATACCTTCAGAAAGTCTTAACCTCAACCTTCTCTCTGATAGTAGTCCCACACCCTCTATACGGGGTGCCACTGTATCCGGTATGGTTACATATAGTGACCCGATATCGATCGAGTCCCCATCACTTACTTTGAATGTTTCCATATAAAAAGGTTGCGCCCGTTCACGTTCCCTGTCCCAAATTCTGTTTCTGTTAATATCATTGACCCAAAATGCTTTATAGGTACCTTCCCCCAGATAACCAAACTCTACCCTTCCTGAAGTGTCTGTTTCTGATGTGTAGATAGCACGGCTTGACAAATCAAAAGGTTCTCTATACAAAAATACTCGCCTGCCATCCTGTCCTCTTCCGGTTTCGGCATCCAGCAGTGTTGCTGTAACGGTAGCACTATCCAATACAGGCCCCGTTGAGAGGGCCAGATCAAAAGTTCTGCCCATTCTGTTTCGATTGGTATCAGACACATCATTCCCAACCTTTATCACTACCGTTGTGTTCTCAGGTAAACTTGAAGTGAACTGAACCGTGGCTGTTCTACGGCTAAAACTAGTTTCAAACTCTACTCCTAAATCAGGCTCTATACTGATATTTTGCCTAAAGGAGTTGCGGTCAATAAATTTATCAAAAGTAAAGCTGACTTCATCCCCCTGGAAATTTACCGTCCCCTGAGCCGGTTTTGTATCTACTACATTGGGCGGTGTTCTGTCCGGCTCACCTCCTGTAGGGCCGATTGGCGTTGCACAACTCTGTATCAGAATCCACAAGAACCCCATTGTAAGAAGTAAAATAATTGCCCTTTTCTTATTCACCGGGTAT
>SKZL01000237.1 GCA_007127395.1 Balneolaceae bacterium | reverse complement strand
TGCTATTTACACATTTAATGAGTTTACGGCTGCATCACCGGGACTTAGGTTAGAACCTGTACTCCATCTGATCTCAATCAACAGACGCTTTTAATCACTCTTTCACCTTTGCTGTGGCCAATGATCTCAATAACTCTTTTACAGTATTGACATGTCCGGATAGGGAAGGATTTATTCCGTCACTCAAATAGAACCAAGCTTCTGGCGGATTTCCCATTTTTTTGCCGAGGGGATCTACAATATTTCTTTTCTTTCCAATCATTATCTCTCTGACTGCTGCAAGGTCACGATTTTCGATGCTAAACTCGAACAGTTCCATCTTCTCCAGAAGCTCCGGTATAACCGGTGGCGGTGTGATCCACACTGGTGGATTCTCGGTTACAGTTTCAATAGCATCCTGAATAGTTGCCAGGTTTTCCCATGTTTCTGAAAGTGGAATCAATGTTCTGCCGGGTGCGTATGATAAGCGTATCGTATCAAATGCGGATAGACTGACAATAACCCAATCAGGATTATGGCTGAGCACGTCACGATTCATTCGCCGAAGTGCATCAGTTGTGGTATTGTTTGAAATTCCTGCATTCACAAATGTGAAATCTGCTTCCGGTACTGTAATTTCCAGCACGTACTTGAAGATTTCGAACCATCCCTGGAGATCATCAGTAGCGGAATCTCCCAGTGCTACAACCGTACTATCCGGTGATATCGGAATCTGATCGATCCACTCAATTACCTCTTCCTCCTTGAGCAACTCCATCGCTGCCTGTTTTGCATTATCAGCAAACAGTTGCCTCAGTTTTGTGAGTTCATCTGTTTCCAGCCCCATTAAACCGGCTACAGAATCGGTGTTTACAACTCCCGGTAATAGTGGGAACAGTTTCTCGATATTCAAAAACTGAATAAGATACTTCTCAAGCGCTTCTTTCTCTTTCTCACTTGCTCTCTCCATCACAACATTAATTATCTAAAAGTTCATCTACTAATTTTGGCATGCCCATCGCTGCTCCTTCCCTGATGTGAGTCCAGTCATCACCCATCGTTAATTCCGGGAAATTTGGGTCAATAATATATTTTGGAATACCCTCTTTTGTATAGTGAATAAGGCCTGCCGCCGGATATACGGCTAGTGATGTTCCGATTACGATAAAAATATCAGCCTTCAATACAATATTCGCGGCCACTTCAATCATCGGTACCGGTTCACCGAACCAGACAATATTTGGTCTTAACTGTGAGCCGTCAGATGCAAGATCACCAACATGAATCGGATCACCGCCGATATCAATGATCAAATCAGGGTCATTCTCACTCCTTGCCTCTTTCAATAGCCCATGAAGGTGTATGACATCCTGTGACCCTGCTTTTTCGTGCAGGTCATCCACATTCTGTGTGATTATGGTAACCCTGAACTTTTTCTCCAGATTTGTAATGGCAATGTGGGCTGCATTCGGTGTTGCTAAAGAAGCCTGTTCCCTTCGTTTGTTATAGAAATCAAGTACTTTTTCCCTGTTTCGATACCAACCTTCAATAGAGGCAACTTCATCAATGCTATGCCCTTCCCACAAACCGCCTGAATCCCTGAAAGTTTTCAGCCCACTCTCTGCACTGATTCCCGCGCCTGTTAAAACAACAATATGTTGCAAGGATCTGCTTGTTTATGAATTTACGTATTTGAGCCAAGAGCTGTCATCATCCGGATATTCTACGACAACAGGGCTCTCATTACTGGTATATGCACAAATGAGTGCATTTATTTCAGACTGTATAACTTTGAGGCTATTAGAGACCATCTCACTATTAAATCCGGTCTCTCCCATTTTGATTGTCATATCCATCGAGACAATTCTTCCCAATGCCTTTCCAAGCTGAACCAATTTCCTTTGAGCCATTTTTGGGTCAACTTCAAAATTCAGCACCTCTTTAAAGTAGTCCGCCGAATGCTGTGTAAGAGAATAATTTTTCAGGAAATTATAGAGATTATTCTCTTTGGACTTACGCATCATTTTCAAAATTGATTCTGAGATTTGCTGATAAAGAATATCATTTGATCCCTCAAAAATTTGAAAAGGACGGCTGTCAACCAGCGAGCGACCAGCTACATGATCAATTCTGTATCCTTTAGCTCCAACCAGTTGCATTAAAGATTGTGAAGCTTCGTGCATATAATCCGTAACTACACTTTTGATTGAATTTGCCGCAACATCCATTCGGGATGTATCCAGATTCAGTGAAATATTTGTACTTGTAAAATAGCTCATTGCAGAGCTGACGGTAAAATAGGATTGAAGTTTGGCTAGACGCTCTTTCACCTGATCGTAATTAAATAGGGTCATGCCTCCAACCAATCTCTCTTTACAATGGTCGATCGCTTCGTCAAACATTCGTTTAAGGTGGCCGGTACTCATACCCGGAAACTGAAGTCGGCTGCGATGCAATATATCCAGCATCATGGTTACACCGGTCGTCCTGGGTTCAAGGCGATATGAATCGGGAACTTCGATATTTATATCATTTCTACCGTAAGGGAGCATGTAG
>SKZL01000356.1 GCA_007127395.1 Balneolaceae bacterium | reverse complement strand
GTTTTATGAAAGTATTCCAGAAAGTAAGAGCTCTCTTGCTTTCATCAGGTAAAATGGCTGCCATAGTTATGACAGTTAAGATGGATAGTGTAAAAAGTGTGATGGCAAATCGGTAGTACCTGCTGATTTCGTTATTTCGGATAAAAAGGGAGAGATCTTTTTCAATCTGATTAGTATTCGAATTTTCGATGTTTGAGGCGATCGCAGCCTCGTAGAAAATCGATTTTTTTTGGTTCTGATCCAGATAAAGATCAACAGCGCTTAAAACTTTTGTATCACCTGATGTTTTGAAGAACTCTTCAAAGAACGTTTTGAATGAGCTCAATTTCAATGCTCGAACCAGATAAAATATGAATAAACCGATAGACAGGAAGATCCCGAGCAGAAATAAACTTTTGGTGAGTGCGGAGAGGAATAGTGATCTTTCAAGCACTATTAAAGCACTCATACCAATGATGAGTGCCGTAACAGCAAGGAAAATGATTGAAACAAGTTTTCTCCTGCTGAGCGATTGGTGAGCCGCTCTCAGATGAGAGAGAATCTTGTTTAATTTTTGTTCTGCGGGATGCCGTTCAGACATTTACTTTTATTTGATGTGTTGCTTTGTTCAGAGTAACGGACACAATTAAAGTTTATGAGATATTTTTCAGCTTTAATGAGTTTTTCATACTGTATTTGCTGTTTTCTTTCTGAATGGTGATCACCTCATGAATTGGATCATGCTCCAGAAAAAGATACCATTCTTCATTAACGGCTTGTTCTAAGAATGTCTCTTTTTCTTTCAGGGTTAAGAGTGGCTCCATATCGTAACCCATTACCCAAGGCAGTGGTACATGAGCAAATGTGGGGATAAGGTCGGCAGCATAAACAAGTGTGAAGTTGTCACCGGATATCACAGGGAGCTGCTGGCCTTGTGTATGGCCATTCACAGGCATGGTTGCCAATCCATCTTCAAACCGATGATAATCTTTTACAAGGTTCAGACGTCCACTTTTTTCTATAGGTTGAATATTTTCTGCAAAAAAACTGGCTTTTTCCCTTTGATTCGGGGTGATGGCTGTTTTCCAGTGCCTCTCATTCACATGATAAATCGCGTTGGGGAAAACCTCAACCAGATCGCCGTTTTCATCATATCTCGTGGTTCCTCCACAGTGATCAAAGTGAAGATGGGTAAATATCAGCTCTGTAATCTCATCCGGCTCAACCTTAACCTTTGCAAGTGATTCCATCAGATTGCTGTGTTCATAGTCGAGGCTGTAGATGTTGTTCATTTTCTCACTGAATTTATCACCTGAGCCATTATCAACAAGATAAATTTTATCGCTTTTTTTGGATTTGATAAGCATACATCTCATCGCCATCGGAATTCTGTTTTTTTCATCAGCCGGTAACGAACGGCTCCAGAGTGTTTTAGGAACAACTCCAAACATAGCTCCGCCATCCAGCATAAAACGCCCTGCCTCAAGGCTGTAAATTTCAAAATGTTCAGTTTCTAAATAGTCAGTAGAGTTCATATAAATAGACGAAAATTTTATGACTGATTCATGTGATTGCTTACATGCTGAATATAAACAAAAAAAGCCGATTTCGGGGGAAATCAGCTTTTCTAAAAGTCTAAGAATTTAATTTAGAAGGAGGGTACAGGATCAATTCTGTAGAGTGTATCCAAGAGGGTTATGCCAACCAACAGAAGGAAAAAAACCAAAGACATGATAAAGAGCAGCAAATTAAACTTACTGTCCCAATAGAGGTTCATAAAGAACAGTGCAACAATGGTTGCCTTAACGACTGCGATACCGATTGCAACAATGACGTTCCAAGGACCGGGAATGTGGATCCAGGTTACGGCTACGGTTAAGAATGTCAATATGAAGAGAGCTATAGCCACTCCCCATAAAAATTTTGCAGATGAAATATGATGTCCACTCATGGTCAGAATATTTTTCGGTTAATCAATCAGATAAAGTAGTGGGAAGAGGAAGATCCAGATAACGTCCACAAGGTGCCAATATAGGCCTGTGATCTCTACCGGTGTGTAGTAGCCACTGTGGAACACTTTTTTCTTTGCTTTGAAAACAAGCCAGACCATCAATCCGATACCTATCAAAACGTGGACTCCGTGGAGGCCTGTCATCATATAGTAGATGCTGAAAAAGATATTTGCTTTTTCGTGTGCGATACCTTCATAACTGTAGTGAGAGCCGGGCAGGATACCTTTTGCGAATTTTTCACTGTATTCAAAATATTTAATCACCATGAACACGCAAGCAAGGCCGATTGTAATCCAAAGATTGATGATTAATCCTTTGATCTGGTTTAATTGAGCCGATCGTATCGCCATTGCCACAGTGAGAGAGCTTCCAATCAGTACGAATGTATTGACAGCACCCCAAAACGTATGCAGCTCTTCTGAAGCAAGCAGGTAGAGCTCGGGGTACCAGGCACGATAGACAATGTAGGCTGCAAAAAGCCCGCCGAAGAAAAGTATTTCAGTAACCAGAAATACCCACATACCCATTTTTGAAGCTTCGAATTGCTG
>SKZL01000159.1 GCA_007127395.1 Balneolaceae bacterium | reverse complement strand
TGATATCGGGGTCAGGGTTGAAGTGCCGGCAGCAATAATGGAAAAAATAACTTAGTTTTTTTTCCATGAAACCGGCTGACTTTCAACTCATTTTATTGTTTTACCTACTTTTGTGCTTACCTCTTTTTGCTCAAGCATTTCAGGGAACTCCTCAGGACTTTTTTTACAACTCCGAGCCACATTTTATTTCTGAGCAATGGACAACAAATAATGGCCTTCCCATAAATCATATCAATCAGGTCTATCAAACGCCGGACGGCTTTATCTGGCTGGCTACTTTTAACGGACTTATTCGTTTTGACGGAATCACATTCAGGGAATACAACTCCGGAAATACCCCCGAACTGCCATCAAACAGAATCCTCGCCATACAACCCGGTATCGGGAATTCTTTCTGGATTAATACAGAGCAAGGCCACCTCGTAAAGGTTAATAATGGAAATTTCAGATCCTTCGAAAATCAATTTCCTACTGTGGATGGAATCATTACTATCGAAAACAGAATCCGGGTCAAGACAGATGGCGACAGAACCTGGATAAGCGCAAAAAACGGATTGTTTATTTATCAAGATCATGAGTTAAAAGCTTTCAGAGCTGATCTTTTTGATGTCTCAAGTGATACCTTAGTTGATCGAAAGATTTCAACAATCCATGTCGGACACGATCATATTGTCCGGTTATTTGATGCAAAGGGTGTGATTTGGGAAATTGATTCAAATTTGAATGTAACAAGAACAATCCAAATCCCGGAAATCGTCGGGGCCGATGCTGTTATGCAAGACAAAAACGGCATCTATTGGATAGCAAGAGATGAGATTGTGCGTTTAAATCAAAACACCTATCAGGTCCTGTCTGAACCGGTTGATTTAAAAAATGACTGGAACAGGGCACATCCATATTATCTGAGTTTTCAGGAAAATCCGGATGGTTCCATCATGGTTAAAACTCTTAACGGAATCTTGAAAATAGCTAACGACTCCCTGGATGTGTTGGATCACATTAAATCTATAGTACACGGAACGTTTCCTCATATGCTGGGCAGCTCCTTTGCACAATGTTCTGATTCATCCGTTTGGGCAATTGTGCAGGATCGCGTATACAGAAATGGTGAGTTTCAATTTGTGGCGGGCGCAGTGGGTGTTGGCATCTATTGCGACCGGGAAATGAACTTATGGATCCCCACCAGAGGGGACGGCCTCTACAGATATCAAAGGTCACAACTTGACATCATCACTTTTCAATATACAACACCCAGTTTCTACGGGGTGTTTCTCGATTCCTATAACACATATTGGACAGGCGGTTTTTCTGAGTTAACCCAGGTCGATTCGAATGGAGTGATCCATGAAGCCGTAAATCGAGGAGCTGATGGAGCAACCGCTACGTTTTTTGAAGATTCTGATGGATCACTTTGGAACGGATATCATCGCTGCAGAGCCGAAAACCGATCCGAATCCGGAGCCTGCCTGGAGTTTGAAAATGTAGATGGATTAAACAGGAGAAATGTATTTGCAGTTTTTCAAGACCATAAAAAACGAATGTGGTTTGGCACTGACGTGGGATTATTCCGCCTTGTTGACGAGAACATCGAAGAGGTTATTTTATCTGAAAGCGGCTCACAACGTCCGATTCGCTATTTTCTGGAAAGTTCCGATTCTACCCTCTGGATGGCCTCTAATGGGAACGGGATTTTCCGCTATCAAGATGGAGAATCCATTGCATACACAAGGGATCAAGGGTTAACCAGCAACAACATTCGTGCGCTTTTTGAAGACAAAAAGGGGTTTATCTGGATTGCCACGGAAGACCTGGGCTTAAACAGGCTTAATCCTGAAACCGGTGAAGTTGCGATTATACAAAAGAGAGACGGGCTTTTTGAAGATGGCCTGCATAAAATGCTGCTGGATGATTATGGAAGAATGTGGTTCAGTACGAATCACGGTATTTTTTGGGTACCCTTTGACCACCTTCAACAAGTTGCAGACGGAGAGAGAAACCGGGTTCACTCTACTTATTATAATGAAAGAAACGGAATGCTGAACCGCGAAGCGAATGGCGGATTCCAAAACTCCGGGTTAAAAACTGATGACGGCCGGCTATTCTTCGCTACGCAAAATGGAATTGTGGTTATAGATCCAAGGCGAATCGATATCCAGACACCTTTCCCCGCTGTTATCATTGACAATTTCCATGTGGGAAACGAATCTTTCTTTTCCGGTGATTCTAAAGCTGAGTTGAACAAACATCAACGAAGTTTTTCAATTCAGTTTACCGCACCATTTTTTATGGCTCCTGACCGAGTTCGATACCACTATAAACTTGAGGGTTTTGATGAAGAGTGGAATGATGCCGGTAACCGGCGGGAGGCCATTTACACGAATATTCCGGCCGGAACGTATCATTTTTCTGTTACTGCTGACCTTGGGAATGATGAGACTACGTTCGCTGAATCCACCTACGCCGTTGTAATTTCTCCCTTTTTCTATGAAACCTCCTGGTTCCGCATTGTCATGATTCTACTTTTCGGTTTCTTGATTGCCGG
>SKZL01000397.1 GCA_007127395.1 Balneolaceae bacterium | reverse complement strand
TTGTTGGCAGTGAAGTGTTTGCCTATCGTATCAATACCGAAGTTCAATTTGATATACCTGGTCTTGGAGTACAGCGATTGCCCGTTAATGCTTCAGGCGAGTTGCCCATACCACGAATTCCCAGAATTGAATTTGGCGGATTTGAGGTGAAAAACATCTCAATGGCCGGTGCTGAAATGGAGGTGGCATTCAAGATTACCAACCCAAACAGCTTTGGAATTTCCATGTCGAATGCGGCCTACATTCTGCAGGTAAATGGCAGGCAATGGCTTGATACACAACTGGTTGATGCGATAAGTCTGGGAGCATCAGAAAGTGATACCATTCTAATTCCAATCCGACTAAATTCAGCACAAATGGGTTCCGTGCTATTGGAAATGCTTGCCGGAACAACGACATTTAATTATGGCTTAAAGGGTTCAGCTGACATCTCGGCAGACATAGAAGGCTTTGACTCAGAAAATAGAATTCCATTCAATGTTACCGGCAGATATACAATGGATTAGACTTGTTACTAATGCTTTTGATCCAATATGAGAGCATATGTATCGATTTTTTTTAGATAAGCTGTGATTCATCTCTGTTGAATTCCAGCGCAACCATTCAAACTAAAAAGTGGATCAAGAAAAACTTCTCCCCCGGACAATCGATTATCAGTGGTTTAAATAAAATATACTTTGATTCTTTAAAGGCCTTTTTGAAGGATGATGTACCAGAGGCTGCATCACATTTTTTGATCTTTGTTGAAGGGGATTCATTTGTTACATTTTTTTGGGGAAGGTAAATTTTCAAAGTAAAATTTTAAATTGTTCCCTCCGGATAGAGAGAAGGAAAATAGTAACCCACCACCTTCGATGGAATATGAAATTGTAAAGGTGCTCTGTGGCTCGTCGACTTGATCAGCTCTTCACTTTCTAACTGACTTGTCAAATCCCTGGCCGTTCGTTCTGCTAAACCAGAAATTCTTTTTACTTCGCCACGGGTTATTTCACCCCTCATCATAATTTCAGCCAATACATATTTTGCTTCTGTCCTTAATGGTACTTCATTAGGAATCATATTTTCCGATCGTAAATTCACATATCCCATTATACGCTCACGAAGTTTCTCAAGTTGTAATAACTCTCTCATGAATAATATCTGATCATCAGCTACATCAAAATAAAATTCACAGAAGCGATTCAATCCTCCTTCAGACAAGTTACCCCGATCATCAAAATCACCTTTACGGCCTGTATCTGCTACTGCAAGGAGTTCTTTATAATCATCTGACCGACGTGCAAGGCCTCTGGATAATGTCCATAATCCTAAAGATTCCAGCTTCACTTTTTTCATATATGCGTAGCTAAATAGGCGAGAGACTCTGCCGTTTCCATCTAAAAACGGATGTATCCAGGCGATTCTGTGATGACTTGCAGCAGCTGCTAACAACTTTTTGTGCCCAATAAGTTTTTCTGGTGAGTAGGTATTTTCAAATCGATCAAAAAACAACTCAAGTGATTCTGCCTTTGGAGGATAATGATTCGCTATTTTTACTTCCCTTTTTCTAATTTCACCTGGAACCATTTTTAGAACTACTCCGGTTTCCGGGTCATGAATATTTAAAAAGCTTTTCGGTACCCTCTCATAAAACTCCCGATGTATACGACATAAGAAATCTTTTGAACAGACATTTAACTTTGGATCATTCATAAGCCAGTCATCAATCAAATCTTGTACGTCAATATGCGCTACACTCAGTTTTTGCAGGCGATTCTTTTTTTCATCTTTGCTATAATCATTCTTTACCGCTCTTTCAATATCTGCCGGTGTCGTATGCTCGCCCTCTATTCTGTTGGAATAATAACTGTTAATATGGCGAAGCAATCTGGTGACCTCTTTCCGGGTGATAGGATGTAATAAATCATCCAGTGAGGCTGATTTGCGAAATACCTCCATCACTAAATCTATTAAACCTGAAGAAACTTTCGGGAACATAGGTTCCATATGGCGAGGGTGATCAAACATGTGATTAAATAATAAGTATTTATTTTCCTGTAATATTGCCGGTTTATATTCCAGTTGAAAATATTATATAAAATATTGTATCACAATGAAATATAATTTATTTATTGCACATATATACATCTTTTTTTGCCGGTTATTCTGCCGGTTAGTTGAACAGTCAGAAATTACTATTCTATTCTAAAGTCTTATCCGTGTTGTTTAAAGACAGTCACATCAATTCTCGACTTGTTAATCGCTTCTATTTAACGTACCCCCTCCCCATCTATGTACCGGTCAGAAGTAGAGACTCGGGTTTAGTAGACTCCTACTAGAGCAAACAAAATAATCCGGGCAGGTGCCCCAAACCGGTTTATTTTCAGGGGTGAGAGGGCTATTGCCTGAAAAGGCCGAAGCACTGCTTCGGAATGCAAAAGCTGGATCTGGTTTGAAGATTAGAACTCATGAACGAGAACAACGCTCGGATCTATGGCAAGAAAAGTGGGCCTGGAGGCCGAAGCACTGCTTCGGAATGCAAAAGCTGGATCTGGTTTGAAGATTAGAACTCA
>SKZL01000095.1 GCA_007127395.1 Balneolaceae bacterium | reverse complement strand
GTTGGTGAAGTATGTAAAACTGCTCTTCAAAAACTATCGTGATCTTAGAAGGGAAATTGATACAGAAGCGAAACGTCGCAAGTATCAAATCCAGGTTGGAGATGAACTGCCACCGGGAATCATCCAGAAGGCAAAAGTCTATGTTGCCAAAAAGCGTAAGATGCAGGTTGGCGACAAGATGGCCGGACGTCACGGTAACAAAGGTGTTATCGCGAAAGTGGTTCCGGCAGAAGATATGCCGTTCATGGAAGATGGTACCCCGGTTGATATAGTACTCAATCCGCTTGGTGTTCCGTCCCGAATGAACCTTGGCCAGATCTATGAGACGATTCTTGGCTGGGCAGGAAAGAAATTGGGTGTGAAATATGCATCTCCGATCTTTGACGGTGCATCGTATGATCAGGTTCAGGACGAATTAAAAAAAGCCGGCCTTCCGATAGATGGAAGAGTCTATCTCTATGATGGCTATACCGGTGAAAGAATGGATCAACAGACCACCGTTGGTATCATGTACATGCTGAAACTGAATCACCTGGTTGAAGATAAGATGCATGCCAGATCGATCGGGCCATACTCACTGATTACGCAGCAGCCACTTGGAGGTAAAGCGCAATTTGGTGGACAGCGCCTGGGTGAAATGGAAGTTTGGGCACTCTATGCGTATGGTGCCGCCAACATCCTGAAAGAGATGCTCACTGTTAAAAGTGATGATGTAAAAGGACGTTCCAAAGTATATGAAGCCATCGTGAAAGGGGATAACCTGCCCGAAGGCGATATACCGGAATCGTTCAAAGTTCTACTACGTGAATTGATGGGTCTCGGTCTCGAAATCCATATTGACTAACGTTTGTTCTGTTAATTAAATCAATAAAAACGGAGGTCTTCCTTTGCCGTCAACAAATACATTAACTGTTACTAAAGATTTCTCTAATATCGGAATATCACTGGCTTCTGCGGAAACCATTTTATCCAGATCACATGGAGAGGTCCTGACACCAGAAACAATCAATTACAGAACGTTTAAACCGGAAATGGATGGTCTTTTTTGTGAAAAGATCTTCGGCCCGGTTAAAGACTATGAGTGCCACTGTGGTAAATACAAACGAATCCGATACAAAGGGATCATTTGTGACCGCTGTGGTGTTGAAGTTACTCGTAAAGCGGTTCGTAGAGAGCGCATGGGGCATATTACCCTGACTGTGCCAATCGTTCATATCTGGTACTTCAAATCTCTTCCAAGCAAGATTGCCTATCTGCTGGGTTACTCATCCAAAAACCTGGAACGTATCGTCTATTATGAGACATTCGTTGTGATCAATCCGGGCCTTGCTCGTGATCTCGGTTATAAACGGGGAGACCTGATTTCTGAAGAGGAGAAATTTGACATTCTGGATCAGCTTCCTGAAGATCATTATGAGATGGATGATGACGATGAGGACAAGTTCATTGTCAAGGATGGTGCTGAGGCGGTACAGGCACTTTTGACAGATATGGATCTGGACGGGCTTGCCTATACGCTCAGAGATGAGGTGAAAAATGAGACCTCACAGATGCGTAAGAAGAAAAAACTGAAGAGACTCCAGGTAATTGAATCTTTCAGAGCAGCAAACCTGCACACTTCGAACAATCCTGAGTGGATGGTTCAAGGTGTAATTCCTGTTATTCCACCGGAATTGAGACCATTGGTTCCATTGGAGGGCGGACGCTTTGCAACGTCTGATCTGAATGACCTCTATCGCAGAGTGATCATCCGAAATAACCGTCTGAAGAGATTGATCGACATCAAAGCACCGGATGTGATTCTCCGAAACGAGAAGAGAATGCTTCAGGAGGCTGTCGATTCACTTTATGATAACTCCAGAAAATCGAATGCTGTTCGAAATAACAATCGTCCGCTCAAATCATTGAGTGATATGCTGAAAGGTAAAAGCGGACGTTTCCGTCAAAACCTGCTCGGTAAACGAGTTGATTACTCCGGACGATCTGTTATTGTGGTTGGCCCTGAATTGAAGATGCATGAGTGTGGTCTGCCGAAAGAGATGGCTATTGAACTCTACAAACCGTTTGTAATCCGCAGATTGATCGAAAGGGGTTATGTGAAGACGGTGAAGAGTGCCAAGAAAGTAGTTGATCGCAGAGATCAGGTTGTATGGGAGGTTCTTGAAAATGTGATCGACGGACACCCGGTACTGCTGAACCGTGCACCAACACTCCACAGGTTGGGTATTCAGGCATATCAGCCGGTACTGATTGAGGAGAAAGCGATTCGTCTGCACCCGCTCTCATGTACAGCGTTTAATGCTGACTTTGACGGTGACCAGATGGCGGTTCACTTACCATTGAGTCATGACGCGGTGCTGGAAGCATCGATCCTGATGCTTGGTTCACACAATATTTTGAGCCCTGCAAGTGGTGGCCCGGTAGCAGTTCCTTCACAGGATATGATTTTGGGTATCTACTACCTCACCAAAATGGGTAGTGGGAAAAGGGGTGAAGGCAAAACATTTGCGAATACGGACGAAGTGGTCATTGCATACGACCAGAACAAAATTGATGTAC
>SKZL01000160.1 GCA_007127395.1 Balneolaceae bacterium | reverse complement strand
CTGCTACAACACCCCTTCCCTGTGGTGATCCACCCACAACCACCGGTTTATTTCGATATTGAGGGGCATCTCGCTGCTCAACAGATGCATAAAAAGCATCCATATCGACATGAATAATTTTTTTTACTTTCTCTTTAGATGAGCTTTTCATAAAAAAATTCCCTTCAATACATGGTTAAAAAACGGAAAATTTGTACCTTGTGGCATCCTGAAAGTTAACACAAATAAATTTGATTGATTCATGGAAGAGTTAAACGGTGTTACTATTTACTGGCTGATCTCTATCGGAATGTTAGTTGGTTTTATTATCGACCTTATAATGATTAAGCGCGGTATTGGTATGATCGGTAATACTATCGGTGGTGCAGTGGGATCTGTAATTATTGGTGTCTCAGCCATCTTGCTGAATATGTTTGCCCCCCTGATCTTTGCAGCAATCGGATCAATTGCTTTCCTTTTTCTGATCAATGTGTTCAGTTTTCATGTCTCTGAACAACTGGATGTAAGAACCGGTGAATAGATGCTTCCTCCCGTTAAGGGCCTTGGACTCTGGATTTTGCCTGACACCGATTCTGAAAAGAAGTACCTCGAACTCATCATAAAGTGTGCGGATCTTTTTGAATCTGAACCATTTCTTCCGCACATCACCCTGTCCAAAGTTCCGGAACTTTCTTTACAGGAATTGGAGGAGCGAATTGTACAAGTGGCTGAGAATATTTCACCGTTTGATTTAAAAATTAACGAAATCACATGCAGAGACGAACCCTATCAAAAAATCTGTATGGAATGTGCCCCCAATCCTGAGTTCTATCTCCTCACGGATGCTATTGACAGGGCATTTGGAGGTTCTTTCAGTAAAAAAACGGATCCTCACCTATCACTTCTTTACAGCAGGGCCGAATGTAAAGAACTGGACACGATATTAAAGGAGCTCAAGCAACAAGAATCAATTTTTGAACCTTTGCGTTGCGGGCGAATCGGTCTGGTTCAATTTTCAGGCACACCATCCACCTGGGAAATACTCTTTGAAGTCAGTTTAGAGATAGTCTGAAATAAGTTAGATTTGGATGTCATGAACATAATTACGACAATTAATCAGACAGATAATATTCTAACACAAAGACAGACATGAGTAATTACAAGTTCTTTGATCAGGTTAATAAAGCTTTTGACAAAGCTGCTGCTTACACCAAATTTGACACCGGCCTACTTGAGCAACTAAAGGCTTGCAATGCTGTTCTGCATATCGCATTTCCCTTAAAACGGGATGATGGTACCATTGAAGTCATACAGGGATGGCGCGTTCAACATAGTCATCATAAACTGCCCACCAAAGGCGGTATTCGGTATAGCATGATGGTTAATGAAGATGAAACGATGGCACTGGCTGCATTGATGACCTACAAATGCGCCGTTGTGGATGTTCCTTTTGGCGGGGCTAAAGGTGGGATTATGATCAATAAGGCCAAATACTCTGATGCAGAGCTGGAGCGGATCACCCGCCGATATACCTTTGAACTCTACAAGAAAAATTTTATCGGCCCTGCAACGGATGTTCCGGCACCCGACTACGGAACAGGTGCCAGAGAGATGGGATGGATACTGGATACGTACCGGCAGCTGAGTGATGAGCTTAATGCTGACGGCTGTGTAACCGGTAAACCCCTTGAGCAAGGTGGAATCAGAGGGCGGACAGAAGCAACGGGACGTGGTGTCTTTTTTGGCATTCAGGAAGCCTGTGATAATGCGGAAGATATGAAAGAGATTGGACTGGAAAGGGGTGTTGAAGGAAAAACCTTTGTTATTCAGGGGCTCGGAAATGTAGGTTACCACGCAGCAAAAAATTTATATGATGCGGGAGCTATCCTGGTTGGAGTTGCAGAAGTTGAGGGCTCAATCTACAGTAAAAAGGGGATTAACCTGGATGCACTGATGGAGTATAGAGCAGAAAAAGGTGTGATCACCGGATTTGAAGGGACTAAAACGTTGAAAGATTCAGGCAGTGTACTCAAATCTGAATGTGACATCCTGATTCCTGCTGCACTTGAAAACCAGCTTAATATCAAGAATGCCAATTCCATAAAAGCCAAGATTATCGGTGAAGCTGCGAATGGTCCTACCACCATTGATGCACATGAAATCATAAAGAACAGAGGTGCACTCATCATCCCGGACAATTATCTGAACGCCGGCGGTGTCACTGTTTCTTACTTTGAATGGCTCAAAAATATTCAGCATGTGCGATTCGGGCGATTGGGTAAACGGTTTGAAGAGGATAGTTATAGAAAAATACTATCTGTAATTGAAGCGGTCTCTGAACGTCAGTTCTCGGATAAAGAGCTAAAAATTCTGGCTAAGGGAGGCGGTGAGGAGGATTTGGTCGACTCCGGCCTGAAAGATACTATGATCACAAGTTACAATCAGATTAATGAAATCAGAAAAGTTCATAATGTTGACCTGAGAACTGCAGCTTTCATCAACGCAATTGAAAAACTTGGGAATATTTACGAGAGGATGGGAATATTTCCTTAAAAAAAAGAACCCCATGCTAATCAAAGCACGGGG
>SKZL01000277.1 GCA_007127395.1 Balneolaceae bacterium | reverse complement strand
TCCGGGTGGGAAATAACGGCATGGGGCGTGATCTCGGATGCTGTTGCGGCCGTTGT
This sequence comes from Balneolaceae bacterium, assembly GCA_007127395.1. Classification (GTDB taxonomy): domain Bacteria; phylum Bacteroidota; class Rhodothermia; order Balneolales; family Balneolaceae; genus Rhodohalobacter. The sequence continues at coordinate 2,543 of SKZL01000277.1, read as the reverse complement.
GGGGATAGTAGCTATAGGAATAGCCCCTTTCATTGATTTATATCTGGGCTCACCCAATACAAAAGGCCAGATCTCTTTTTCGTTATCGTGGATGAGTCCGGCAATCGCTTTGGAAGCATCCATGACGGAACCCCCGCCAAGGGCGAGTATGAATTCGACACCGGCTTTTCGACCGATTTCAGCAGCTTTGTCGATAGTTTGGGCATGCGGGTTAGGTTCAATACCTTCAAAAAGAGTAGTTGATACCCCTCTCTCTTGAAGTTCAGATATTGCCTCATCCAGATACCCCTCTCTTTTTACACTACCTCCGCCAATTACAATCATGGCACTTTTGCCAAGTGATTTCAGGTGATCAAAAAAAGATTCTCTTTTCTCATTGCCAAAATAGATGTGCGTGGGCAGGTGGACCTCAAATGGATTCATAATTGATGAATTTTGATTATCATTGTCATTAATTCAATATACAAAACAGTACGCTTTACACGCAGGAAAATAGGTTCAGATATAAACTATCTGATGCACTATCTTACAGACAGATTTAAATTTTAAAGGGTTCAAAAAAAATGTCCGATTCCGATTTAAGAGAAGAGATTCAGAATAAAGCCAATGCGTATTTCGACTATATGGTGCAGGTTCGAAGGCATCTGCATAAAAATCCGGAAGTCAGTTTTAAAGAGTTCGAGACGACGGAATATATCCGGCATGAGCTAAAAAAAATCGGCATTGAAACAGAGCAGCCGCTGGACACCGGTTGTATCGGAATCATTGAAGGGGGAAAACCGGGCCCTGTCATTGCACTGCGTGCTGATATTGATGCGCTGGGTATGGATGAAGAGGGTGAGGCGAAGGCTGACTTTGCATCGGAGAGGCCGGGCGCGGCACACTGCTGCGGACACGATGCTCATACCGCTAACCTTTTGGGTACTGCCAACATCCTGAAAGATTTGGAGAGCGAAATACCGGGAAAAGTAGTACTGATTTTTCAACCGGCGGAAGAGAAACTACCCGGAGGTGCCCGGTTAATTCGTGATAGCGGTGTCTTACAGAAACATGGTGTTGAAGAGATCTATGGCCTGCATATGAATCCAAATTATGCACCGGGTGAAATAGCATTCAAACCGGGGTCATTTATGTCATGCACCGTAGAGTTCGAAATAGAGGTGATCGGGAAAGGCGGCCATGCTGCAACACCGCATCTGGCTGTTGATCCAATTGTGATGTCGGCACAGATCATCAATCAGTTTCAAACAGTGGTTAGCCGCTCACTGGATCCCACGGAACCGGCTGTTATAACTGTTGGGAAGATCTCGGCCGGTTCGGTTCACAACGTAATTCCGGCAAAAGCGGAGATGATAGGAACTGTGCGGGCTTTTTCTATGGAGACCGCACGATTTATTAAAAAAAGAATAGAAGAGATATTAAAGGGGGTCACAGAGAGTGCCGGAGGGTCATACACGTTTCAGTTCACTGAAGGGTATCCGGCAGTTGTAAACGAGGCAAAATGTACTGAAAAATTGGCAGAATCAGCCAGGAAGGTATTGGGAAATGAGAAAGTCATCGAATTGCAAAGGCCGATGATGGCCGGTGAGGATTTTGCCTTTTATCAGGAGGAGTTTCCCGGGTCCTTTTTCTTTCTGGGAAGCGGCAGTGATGAAGCCGATTCCAAATGGAGCTGGCACCACCCGAGATACAATATCGATGAAAAGGCAATGATCACAGGCTCCAGCCTGATGGCCGGCCTAATACTGGGTGTTTGATCCACAGAGGTGAGGGGGTTAACCGCATAGACGCAAAGGTGGATAAAACTCCCCCCTAATAAGGGGGGACAGAGGGGGGTGTAACCGCAAAGACGCAAAGGTTTATATTGTGAGTGTGGCATGTGGGAAACCGCAAAGAAAATGTGTGTAATAATTAATTTTCGAGTTTGAGGATCATGACAAAAAAGCTGGCATTTGAAAATGTGACCGGACCGCTTTTCGAACTCACTGAAAAGTGGATTCAAGACGGAATCGAAGGATCCAGGCAGAGCAGTCGAAAACGGATCATACTGCCCATTCATCGAGAACAGAATGCACTGGTTCAGCGAATGATCAATTTTCTTCAGCCGGGCACCTATATTCGTCCGCATAAACATCCGCTTCCACATGCAACCGAATCATTGGTTCTATTGAAAGGAGCTATCAAGTTCTACACATTTGATGATGATGGGAATATTATATCGAATCAAATCGTATCTGCCAAACCGCTGCCCGGCGTGTTGGATATTGAGCCAAACACCTGGCATTCATTTATAGTGCTTGAACCGGATACAATTCTTTTTGAGTGCAAAAAAGGCCCATATGATGCTGAAAAAGACAAGATTTTTGCTTCATGGGCACCTGCAGAGAATGAACCGGGAGTATAAAACTGGCTCAGCCGGCTCATACATAGTACAACTTAGTGGATGGTATTCCGAAAAAGAGTACGATTTTATTGAGAATTAATATTGTGTCAGTTACTTTGAAAGTTGATCGCATTATTTGGTTAAGTGATATCACTACATT
>SKZL01000365.1 GCA_007127395.1 Balneolaceae bacterium | reverse complement strand
GAACTTCATACCTTGGAAGCTCAAGCTTTTCAGATTGTGAATACTCCATCAACAGGCTTTTGTAATTATCGATTTTAGTAATTGCAACATCAAAGTCGATATATTGAGTCAGATTATCTTTAACGAAATGATAGGCTTTCTGATACCCCATTGAGACATATATAGCAGCAATAAGTGCTTCATATACATCTGATAGTACACTTTTTGATGTCTCTATACCCTGACCGGCTGCACGGTCACCAATTTCCAGAAATTTGCTCAATTCCAGTTTTAAAGCCAGATCAAACAGAGTATCGGCCCTGACGAGCTTTGCCCTCAATTTTGTCAAAAAACCTTCATTTTCTTTGGGGAATTTTTCGAACAGAATCTCTGTCACAATTAGATCAAGAACTGCGTCCCCTAAAAATTCGAGTCTCTCATAAGATTCAAAAGAATTGAATCGATCGTTATCTACAGTAGATCGATGTCTGAGAGCTCTTTTAAAGAGGGTAAGATGGCTAAGGGGTATAGCAAACCCCAGTTTTTTTTCCAGTTCGCTTAATTGATGTAAAGGCTCATGGTTCACAGAAACCGAATTTCCCCGGAACCATTTTTTGAGCCTCTCAATCATTGCTACTTCTGGTATTTCTTAAAGACAAGGGTCGTATTATGACCTCCAAATCCAAAAGCATTGTTCATAGCATAAGTAATATCTCTCTCTACGGCTTTATTCGGAGTATAATTGAGATCACATTCCGGATCCGGATTTTCCTGGTTGATGGTTGGCGGTATAACGCTGTGGTAAATTGCCAGAAGTGTAGCTAAAGACTCAGCAGCTCCTGCAGCACCCAACATATGCCCGGTCATCGACTTTGTAGAGTTTAGATTTATTTTATATGCGTGATCACCGAAGACTTTTTTAATAGAGTTTGTTTCAGCGATATCACCCAACGGTGTAGATGTGCCGTGCATATTGATGTGCTCTATATCCTCCGGCTTGATACCTGCCATATCCAAGGCACCGTTAAGAGCAAGTCTTACGCCATTTCCATCAGGGTCCGGCGCTGTAATGTGATGAGCATCAGCAGAGAAACCGTATCCAACGATTTCACCGTAAATACGTGCACCTCGTTCAAGGGCAGAGTCGAGCGACTCCAGAAAGAACATTGAAGCACCTTCACCAAGAACAAAACCATCACGATCCTTATCAAACGGCCTGGAGGCTTTTTCAGGCTCTTCATTTCTCTTTGAAAGAGCTTTCATAGAAGAGAAACCTGCAATACCTATTCTCCATACAGGAGCTTCAGTACCGCCGCAAAGAACCATATCAGACATACCAAATCGGATAGAATCAAATGCAAGCCCGATATTGTGTGAGCCTGTGGCACATGCTGAGACAGCACAAAAGTTTGCCCCTCTAAACCCATATTTGATGGATATTTGACCGGCCGGCATATCCGGAATAAGCATTGGAATAAAAAACGGATTCACTCCCCTTGCACCATGCTCATGCAATGACACAGACTGTTCATAGTAGGTGGTCATACCGCCAATACCGGTTCCTACCATGACGCCTATGCGATCTTTATCCACATTATCCAGATCTATCTTACTGTCAGCAATAGCTTCATCAGCAGTTATCAATGCATATTGAGTAACCGGATCCATTCGTCTGGCTTCTTTGCGATCAAAAAAATTGGTCGCTTCGTAATTTTCTAACTGACCTGCAAATTTTGTAGGCAGATCAGATGTATCAAAGTGAGTGATTGGCCGCACACCGCTTTTCCCGGAAAGTAATCCGTTCCAAAATTCTGATGCAGAATTTCCAATTGGTGTTAACGCACCCACTCCGGTTATTACTACTCGTCTTCCGGTCATAACTACTCTCTCACTGTATAAGTTCTAATAAGAACTTTAGTTTATGATTTACTCTGTATATACTTCACTGCATCCCCTACTGTAGCAATATTCTCGGCGTCTTCATCAGGGATACTCATATCAAACTCTTTTTCAAATTCCATGATCAGCTCCACTGTATCCAGAGAGTCAGCACCCAAATCGTTTGTGAAGTTGGCAGCAGCCACTACTTCTGATTCATCAACTCCCAATTTATCTACAATAATGGCTTTTACTTTAGCTTCTACGTCTTGTGACATTTTACGGACCTTATGTTTAATTATGGTTTATTTAGTTCGTTTAAAAAAAATGTTCTTTTGAAAATACAATATCTCAGCAAATATTACACAATGATGATTACTATTTCATTAGATGATCCTACATTGCCATTCCACCGTCTACACGAATCACCTCTCCGGTGATATATGAACTCAGGTCTGAAGCAAGAAATACGACTGTATTTGCAACCTCATCAGGCTCACCTGCCCGCCCAAGCGGCGTTTCCGATTGAATCGCTTCGAGTACTTTCTCATCCAGGCTGCCGGTCATTTCTGTGGTGATATATCCGGGAGCAATGACATTAGCTCGTACATTTCGGCTTGCAAGCTCCTTGGCAAACGATTTCGTAAAACCGATCATCCCTGCCTTTGATGCAGAATAGTTACTTTGACCTGCATTACCGGAAATTCCTACTACAGAACCATTATTGATGACTGATCCACCT
>SKZL01000355.1 GCA_007127395.1 Balneolaceae bacterium | reverse complement strand
CTGTTTAACGATTTTTCATCTTGCCCCATTTGCCATAAATCAGGATAGCGGCGTTGAATTTCCAGGGGGTAGAGTCCGGAATAGATCGAATTTCTGGAAAAAGGAGTAGCAGTAGGCAATATGGAGTAGTAAAAATCTGTATTGATGATATAATAGTCCTCCAGCTTTTTCTGAAATAGCAGCCACTGGTCATATCTCATGCAATCGATCAAAAAGAAAACAACTGTTTCATCTCTTTCGAGATATGGGAATACCATTTCACGAAGAAGATCCGGACTTAAAAGCGGTTTATCTTTTTCGCCGCTCTTGAGCCAGCTTAAATACTCCAAATTGATAAATCGGCCAAACGCTTGATTGGCCTGTTGAAACTGATCCTGAAGTACCTGCTGCAGTGCTTCATCCCCCGACTCCAGATTCAGTTCCCAGTGTGTCAAAGTTTTGTATATCTCAATCCACTCTTTCCAATGAGTCCGATCATTAAATTTTGAAGACAGTTCATTGAAACTTTGCAGATAGGTCTGAGCCGCCTTCTCATTCTGGATTCTGCTTTTGTCCAGTATCCGCTTGATGGTCAGCAGTATCTGATTCGGATTTACAGGCTTAATCAGATAATCGGATATTTTATTTCCGATTGCATCCTCCATGATCGACTCCTCCTCACTCTTAGTAATCATCACGACAGGCAGTGAAGGGCGTATAATTTGTATCTGCTCCAGTGTGGCCAAACCATCCATTCCAGGCATCTGCTCGTCCAGAAATATGATGTCAAAAGGTTGTGTCTTGATCAAAGAGATGGCATCTCCACCGTTGGTCACAGGAGTCACTGTAAATCCCTTTCCTTCCAGGAAAATTATGTGTGATTTCAGCTGATCAATTTCATCATCAGCCCATAGTATTCGATTCGACATCTCGTTGTGATAAAGTCATTTTAGCCACGGCCAATCCATTCAGTAAACCGGGCTGAAAAATCTCAACCGTAATTTATAACAGAAAAATCTGCAGGTTAAGACCCACCTTAAAATAGTCAATGTGTGCCTGATTTTAAACAGACCTTGAAGCTTAATAACAATCTGTTCATAATTAATGGTTAATCTTCCCGAAGCAAAACCGTTTTTATCATAATCGAATGTAAGGCAAAAGTTGTTCAAGGCGGCGCTCTCCGATTCCACGAATATCCAGCAGTTGCCCGGAGGATGTGAAAGGCCCATTCTCATCTCTCCACTCAATAATTCGATCGGCATATGCCGGCCCAATCCCCGGCAGTTGCTGCAACTCCTCTCTGGTTGCACTGTTTATGTTAATTGTTTCAACATCGCTTTCCACTTCTTCAGATAGAATCTCTACATCCTGAGAATCGAAATCTTTGTTTCGAGTTTCAGCTTTTTCATCAATCTCAGTTTCGCTGACTGCCGGTAAATATCTGGCCAATATTTCATCTTTTTCTGCCTGAAGTGTCCTGCTTCTCTCTGCAAATATCTCCTCCAGTTCCCTGTATTGCTCGGGATCATAATTTACTGCCGGATGTGTAATAAAGGTATAGCCGGATATCATAATGAGCATTAAGGATAACATTACGATGGTGATTCTCTCTTTTCGTGAAATTTCCATCCGCTCAATCAGAAAAAAGAATTTTCGTTTAATCCGGTTCATCAATCATTTAATTACAATCAGATTACTTTCTTACTCTCATCCTCTGAAAACTTCTTTATATTTATGAACCGTTTTCACAGGATTCCTTACAAAATTATGCGCTCCATGACACAATTTGAGTTTGTTCATTCCAATATTCGCTTTAGCTGGTATCGAACCGGACATGAAGACGGAAAACCACTTCTGATCCTGCATGGCTGGGGCAGCAGCTCAGCTGTAATGAAACCTCTTGCCGAAAAACTGACCGGTATCCGCACTTCCTACCTGATTGACCTGCCCGGTTTCGGCAACTCACCCGAACCGGAGTCAGCCTGGAGCGTAAATGATTATGCTTTTGCCGTAAAACGATTTATTGAGAAACAGTTTCCGGATTCAGATCTGAAATTGGACCTGCTTGTACACTCATTTGGCGGGCGAATTGCGATCAAACTTCTTACAGACAGTGAAATCTCCGGCCGTTTTGGGCGAATCATCTTCACCGGAGCAGCCGGATTAAAACCGGATCGAAAACCGGATTACTATTTCAGGAAGTACACTGCCAAACTTTTAAAACTGCCCTTTCTGATACTTCCTGAACCACTTAAGAGCCGTTCATTGAATAAACTGCGGCAAACCGGTTTCTGGAAGAGACTTGGGTCATCAGACTATCAACAGCTATCCGGCGTGATGAGAGAGACATTTGTCAAAACTGTCACTGAATATCTGGATTCAAACGTGCCGCTCATTGAGCATGAGATTCTGCTTATTTGGGGTGAAGATGATACATCAACACCCATTGCACAGGGGGAACGAATGGATCAGATGCTTAAGGAAAGCGCGTTGATCAGGCTCAAGAATGCAGGTCATTATGCCTTTTTGGATCAACCGGCACAGTTCACGTCAATTGTTAAAGCTTATCTGGAACCCTAAAGAATGAACCCGACGAAGGATGCTTCATTTAACATCCTTCCAT
>SKZL01000245.1 GCA_007127395.1 Balneolaceae bacterium | reverse complement strand
GTATCCATCTTAAGTATATCCCCAAACTTCATAGAGCAACTCTTCACGGCTGTATGCTTTACCGGGATTAGAGAAAAAGAGTAGCAACAGATCGTACTCTTTGCTTGTCAGTTCCAGCGTTTTTCCACTCAACACAACTTTCCTCAAATGCGGATAGAGTTCCAGGTTCTTAAATTTGAGTACTTCAGGTAAATGTTCATTGACTTCACTGCTTGCCTGAATACGCCTGAACATCGCTTTGACCCGTGCCAGAAGCTCCCTCACACTGAATGGTTTGGTCATGTAATCATCAGCACCCAACTCCAGGCCGAGTACTTTGTCAATCTCTTCTGCCTTGGCCGTAAGCATCAGGATTGGAATCAGATGGTCTTTTTTTCTGATTCGTTTGCAAACTTCAAGCCCATCCATTTTAGGCAACATGATATCGAGAATGATCAAAGAGGGTGAAACGGATTCATAAAGATCCAATGCTGTCTGACCATCTAAAGCAGTATGCACCGTATAACCCTGATCCGATAAATTGATATCAAGAAGATTTAAAAGGTCTTTGTTGTCTTCAACAACCAGTATGGATTGGTTCAGTTGGCTCATATCTGAATGGGTGAAAATTTTTAAGGTCAATCTGAAGAAATGTCGACCATAAATCATCACAGAATCATAACATACTAAAAAGTATTTATTACCTGTGATTTCATGGTAGTAATTCAGTTTGAGAAAACATAATAGTCTTCATTTCTACTAAACAAGAGGTCGTTAATTCGCTTTTTGAGAGATGAATACCGGGTAGTAAGTGATACAATTCAAAAATTTTAAGCAGAGTGTTGACACTAAGAAGTACAATATCGGCCATGCAAGCTGCAACCTGAACCGTTGAAAGAGATCGATGAGTGGATGAATCAGTATCGCCGGTTTTTTGAAGCGAGTTTTGACCGGTTGGATGACTACCTGAAAAGAATACAAACTAAAGAGGATGATCTTCATACTAAAAATGTACAGTCGGATCTGGATGAACTTCAATCACATCTGCTTCTGAACAGTACGGGTGGAATGTGATTTTTTAGACACTATAAACCTGAAAATCCAGGTATTTCTTATATCGTTTAAAATTCTGATCGTATGTAAAAAGAGGTAGCTTATTCCTTGCTGAAACAGCGCAAATAAGGAAATCGATATGAGAACCCTGAACTCCTTTCGAACGGCACCGGTTAAAAAATTTTGCCGCCAAAATATAATCCTCAGTCTTGATCGGAATATCCCGAAATGGCTCTAACCGCTTCTTGAGCTCGTTAAACTGTGAATTGGTTTTAATACCGGATAGAAGCTCCTGGCGGATAGGCCCTATCATTGCAATACGTGCATCATCAATCAATGTGTAGAGTTGATCTTTGATTTGATCCGCATTTTCAACTTCGGATGAATGCCTGAGTGCTATTGACCAAATCGAAGTATCGACGAGTATTTTCATTTTCTGGATCTGTGCGCTTTGTAATCATATGATTCGTCATACTCAATCGAGCCGAAAAGTTCTTTAATTTTCCTTTGCTCTCTTCGCTCTGCATATTCAATCAAAGCCTGTGTAACTGTCTCTTTTTTGGTTTTATGCTTCCCTGCTTTTTGGGCGCGAAGTATAAGAGAGTTATCTAAATCGAGATTTGTTGCCATATTCACACAGATTTTTACACAATTATATGTGTAAATATAACGTGTGCGCGATTGATCTACAAATCTTGTTATTGAGACACATTGTGTTCCCGCCTGACCGATTTCTGGTTTGTCATTAAAATCCTGTTGAAATGCTGAACATCTATAAATGTTTGGTGTAGCCAAGTGAGCTGAAACCCCATTCTTCAACTTGTAAACGAGGGTTTCAGTATATGGCCTGTTTTCAATAACACTGTAACAAACAGTCCGGCCGTAAAGGCTAAATAGCCTTATGCATGATGTCTAAAAAGCGGTGATTGCTGTAATGCATCCCGTTTGATCCTATCGGCCTCCTCCGGTGACAGGGGGGTATAGTCTGAAATGATATTCAAGGCCATCGAAAACAGGTCCTCATTACCGGGAGGGATGGCCGTTGTAATTGGGTGTGACAATGCGAATCTCAGGCCATTCAATGCTTCCTCGGGATCTGTCATGGGTTCATACCACGCTTTGGGTAGTCGTTCAGTGGTGCCTTCCGGCCAGGTGCCGCGCGCCATCGATTTCAAAGCCAATATACCCAACCCTTTTTCGTGAGCATGCTGCATAACCTGTGGTCCAAAATTTCCGGCATACCAGGATGATGCGGAGAATGGGAACATGATCGAATCAAATTCGTAACGATCCATCAGCATGATGGCAGCATCAACAGTGTGCGCTGAAAAACCGATATGCCTGATTAACCCCTCATCTTTAGCCTCTTTAAACGTTTCCATTGCGCCATCAGGGGCAAAAATTTGTTCTACATCCTCAATAGAGCTCACTGCGTGAAGCTGGTAGAGATCAAAATTGTCCGTTTCAAGTTTTGACAATGACTGTTCTAGTTCTCTTCGTGCCCCGGCTTTATCCTTCATCTGGGTTTTGTTGCCAATGATCACATCTTTTCGGTATGGCTTTAAAGCAGGCC
>SKZL01000331.1 GCA_007127395.1 Balneolaceae bacterium | reverse complement strand
GCAATCTTTGCGGAGAAATCGGTTGGAAGGGCAATCGCCTCATCCAGCGCATTGGTATGCAGCGATTGTGTATGCCCGAGGGCTGCCGCCATCGCTTCAATACAGGTGCGGGTAATATTGTTCGTTGGATCCTGTTCCGTTAAACTATAACCGGATGTCTGGCAATGCGCTCTGAGGGAGAGCGATTTCGGGTTTTTCGGGTCAAACTGCTTCATCAGTTTTGCCCACAAAAGGCGTCCGGCTCGCAGTTTCGCAATCTCCATATGGTAATTCATTCCGATCGCCCAGAAGAACGATATTCGCGGGGCAAAATCATCAATATCGAGGCCCGCTTCGATCCCCTGACGCACATATTGCAGTCCATCTGCCAGGGTATAAGCGAGCTCCAGATCAGCGGTAGCACCCGCCTCATGCATATGATATCCACTCACACTGATCGAGTTGAATCGCGGCATCTTCTTGCTTGTATATTCAAAAATATCGCCGATAATTCTCATGGATGGCTCGGGTGGATAGATATAGGTATTTCGAACCATAAACTCTTTCAGGATATCATTCTGAATGGTCCCGCTTAGCTTCTCAGGCGACACTCCCTGCTCTTCAGCAGCTACAATATAAAAAGCCATCACCGGAATAACTGCTCCGTTCATGGTCATAGATACCGACATTTGATCCAGCGGTATACCATCAAAAAGGATTTTCATATCCAGGATTGAATCGACCGCAACACCCGCCTTACCCACATCCCCGCTCACCCGCGGATGGTCAGAATCATACCCTCGATGTGTGGGGAGGTCAAACGCGACCGACAACCCCTTCTGTCCGGCATCCAGATTTCTCCTGTAGAATGCATTCGACTCTTCAGCCGTCGAAAATCCGGCATATTGACGGATTGTCCAGGGCCTCTGTGTGTACATGGTTGCATAGGGTCCGCGCAAATATGGCGGGGTCCCTGCACCGAAATCCAGATGGGTGGCCTCATCTAAATCACCCGGTCTGAACCTGTTTTTAATTGATATTTTTTCGGGTGACAACCACTCCTCTGAACCGGTTTTTCTGCCGGTAGAATTCGGTTTTCTCAACACATCCATCTTCGGCCTTGCGCCGGAATCTGATATAGGCTCTCTTCTTATCCCTTGCGAATCAACGCCTTTGAATCTGTTTTTGAGCGACCCGCTCACTACAGACTCAATGAAGCCACCTTCTGATCCCACATTCCGGTAATGATCCAGTGAGCTCTCTGCAATGGTTTGAGTCAGATGCTCCACATAATAGGAGCCAGCTGCAGGATCGATCACCTTATCAAAATGTGCTTCATGCCGAAGTATGTGGTGAATGTTCCGGGTGATCCGTGCAGTCCGTTCACGGTTTTCGGAGTCTTTTTGACTGTATGGGTGAATGACAACCGTGCCGGCACCGCCCGATACGGCACTCATCGCAGCCGTGACACTTTTCAGCAGATTCATTTCGGATACTTCAGAATCGGAATCATCAAAATGAATTTCACCAAATAACTCGGAAGCAATATTGGATGAAAACTCAAATTCAGAATAGAGCTGGTCAAACAGCCATCGGGCTGCGCGAATTTTGGCAAGTTCGGGGAAGGTTAGTGATCCGCAGTGCAAACGGATCACCAGCTTACCTGCCATCCGTTCTCTTTCCGATGGTTTCAAACAGAGCAGAAATTCTGCTGCCAGAGCCAGTGACAGACCCAGCTCTTCAGCCATATTCAGCTCTCCTTGAACGGCATCTGAAATGCGAATTGAAGGCCAAATTTCATCATATTCACAAAGCTCCTTCAGCAGGTCTGAGATCCCGTCTTCCTGTTGTTTCAGAAAAAGACGCGGAAGATCGATCAATACACGAATAGCCTGGAGGTTTTTTTGCTCATCTTCATTTCTCATTTTGAGATAATTCCGGGCGGAATCCATCCAGTCTATAAGTATTTCACTTTTATCATCAGTAAAACCGTTGAGCCGGTGAAGTTGGCCGATTGAGCCGATCACCCATACACCCTCCTCTTTGCCAGTTGAAGCTGTCGGTATCAGGCAGGAGTCAGAGCCACCCTCTGATGCCCTCCTGACCCTTTCACCGGTCTGAACCAAATCGCCGCCCTCAATCCATTCACAAGCTGTCCAGTTGCCGCTCTTTTTTTCATGAAAAAGTTCCGGCAGGCGATCCCGGTCCAGATCATTTCGCATAAGAAAGAGAGGTGCAGAGAAGCCTTCACCTGTATCCCACCGAAGCTGCTCTTTGTAATCAGAAGATTTCAGCTCCTTTTCAATCAGACTCTCCCACTCTTCCTTTTCAACAGGTGGAAATTCAAAAAAAAGATTCTCTTTTCGGTTTTCTTCCTTTGCCACAATCCCTCACTTACAGGTTATTTAATTTTTCCAATGACTTTCAGCTATCGGCAGTAAGTTTCATTTTTAAAAAATATGAAACGCATTCTTGCCAACCTAACCTTTTCAGCCTACTCTGTTGCGGAAAAGCGCTTTCAACTTCGTATATTGTCGGCTGACAAAAACTATCCAAAATTAATTAAAAAGTAACTTTCATGATGGAATCCGGTGAACGAATTGCGCCCCTTACACAATTGACCGAAGATGAACAGATGTTAAAGGATGCTGCAGCTGAATTTGCAGACACTGTTATCAAGCCAAAAGTTCATGAAATGGATGAGGCCGCGAAACTGGACCCCGAATTGATCAAGATGTTTTTTGAGATGGGTTTTATGGGAATTGAAGTACCGGAACAGTATAACGGTGGCGGAGGAAGCTTTTTCATGAGTATTCTTGCAATTGAACAGATCTCCAGGGTTGATGCCTCTGTCGGAGTTTTTATGGATGTTCAAAACACACTCGTCAATAATGCTTTTCTCCGATGGGGCTCTGATGAGGTCAAAGAGCGCTTTCTTCCACAGCTCGCCACCCAAAAAGTGGGAGCTTACTGTCTATCGGAAGCCGGATCGGGCAGTGATGCTTTTGCCCTGAAATGCTCGGCAAAAGAGGATGGAGATGGCTTTATCCTGAATGGCACAAAATTGTGGATCACCAATGCCAATGAAGCGGATATCTTCCTGGTTTTTGCTACAGTTGATCCGGATGCCGGTTATCGTGGCATCACCGGTTTTATCGTTGAACGGGGAATGGAGGGTTTTTCGATCTCAAAAAAAGAGAATAAACTGGGCATCAGGGCCAGCTCAACCTGTGAGTTGCTACTGGAGGATGTACGCGTACCAAAAGAGAATCTCCTTGGCGAAGTCGGAAAGGGGTATAAAGTAGCTATTGAAACATTGAATGAAGGCCGAATAGGAATCGGTGCACAAATGCTTGGTATCGCGCAGGGTTCATTTGATGCCGCACTCGCCTACACTCAGGAAAGAAAGCAGTTTGGTAAAGCCGTCTCTGAATTTCAGGGAGTACAATTCCAGCTGGCACAAATGGCTACAGAACTCGAACTGTGCCGCTTGTTGGTCTATAATGCGGCAAGGATCAAAGAGGCGGGTCAGCCATTTCTGAAAGAAGCTGCAATGGACAAATACTACAGCGCTGATGTTGCTGAAAAACTGAGCTCACTCGCGATCGACCTCTTTGGCGGTTACGGATACGTAAAAGAGTACCCGGTCGAAAAATTCTACAGAGATGCCAAAATCGGAAAAATTTATGAAGGTACATCCAATATGCAGCTTCAAACCATTTCGAAAATTATTTTGAATGGCTGAAAATCCGGCTCTAACAGTAATAAATGAGATTCAATACTCATCCAATGATTTCAATATGTATAGGCTTGGCTAATCCTCAAAACGGATCAATTTAGGATTTCAAAAACTTATTTCAAGATTGTATATTTTCCGGGAATGATTTAAGAAGTTTTGGATGTTACTCAATTGTTCAACAGAAGAAGTATCTATTAGACGACTATCACTATAGATCAAAAAAAACAGATTTAATAATCCATTACCAGTCGGTATGGGCCTACAGAATATTGCTATCATGAATGATTTAAAAGACTTCTTAAAGAAAAATTCTAAAGATGAAGAATCGTTCAGCGAACTGATGAAGTTTGTTGAAAAGACTATTCAAGAGACGCTTCAAGAGAAAGATGAGTATCAAAAAAGATTAAAATTACTGGAAAGAGCCATCAGCAGCGATTATGACTCTATTGTGATTACCACACTCGACCTTGAAGAGCCAGGACCCAAAATTGTCTATGTTAACGATGGGTTTACTAAAATGACCGGTTATACCCGTGAGGAAGCGATCGGACAAACTCCACGGATACTTCAAGGCCCTAAAACAGATCGGGCAGTTACTGACAAATTGAAGGATCGGCTCAAAGAAGGACAATCATTTTTTGGCCATACTGTGAACTACCGAAAAGATGGGACAGAGTTTATCAACCAGTGGGATATACACCCACTTACAGATGAAGATGGTGAAATCACTCATTGGGTCTCCTACCAACATGATATCACCGAAAGAAAACGTTCTGAAAAAAAAGTGGTCGATTCTCAAATCGAGTTCGACCGGCTCGTAGAGGAGTCTAAAAAAACGCTGGTCGATATCGACTCTCAGGGCAACTTGATCACCTCAAATAAAGCATTCCGTGACCTGATCGGATATGATGATGAGGAGTTGAAAACGAAAAAATTCTGGGACTTACTTGTAGATGTACAGATCGAAAATTTCAAACACAAATTCGAGCAATTTAAACCAAGTGATTTTGGTGATAACAGTTATGATCTGACCATTATCAACAGAATGAATAATCCTGTTGAAGTAAATGTAAAAACAAGATTGCTCAAAATTGATGGGCAAACAGTGATCCGCGCATCCTTTGAAAACAGATCACTTCAAAAGAGAATTATGGCTATGCTGCAAACACGGAAATCCGACATGGAGAAGATGTTTGATTTCGATAAGGATTACAGATACGCACTTGTGCCGGATAAGGATGGCGATTTTTCTTTCAACTATTTCTCCGAAACTTTTCAGAACATCACCGGAATAGATTCATCAGAAGCGGTTAAAATGTCACTCAGAGACCTGGTTCATCCTGACGATCATGAAAAAGTACGCGGCCATCTTAACCGCGTTTTAGAAGGTAAACCGAATACTGAACAATATCGTATTCTCGGTAAAAATGGAAATTATATCGAAGTGATCGATTATGCCAAACCGGTATGGAACAGTAGCCGAACCGAGGTGGAAAAAATTAAGGGATCGACATCTACTCAGATCTCATCCGTGATGAGTAATTCTAGCAACTGATATTTCTCTTTGTCATCTCTTCCGTTGATCGCGTATCTTCTGCATATAATTCAACAGAGCTTAACATTATGACTATCAGTGAAAAACAGGATCGGATCATCCGGCAATTTCAGCTCCTTGGAGAGTGGACGGAGCGCTACAAATATATCATCAAACTTGGGCAGAAATTACCACCGCTTGATGATGAACATAAAATAGAAGAGAATCTCGTTAGAGGGTGTCAGTCGCAAGTTTGGTTAATCACCCGGCTTGATGGTGACAAAATCGAATTCCATGCAGATAGTGATGCAGCCATCACAAAAGGTTTGGTAGCAATGCTGGTAAACTTCTACTCTGGTGAATCCCCGGATACAATATTAAATACCCAACCTCATTTCATCAAGAAAATTGGCATGGAGGAGCACCTCTCCCCAACACGTTCTAATGGACTTGCATCGATGGTAAAGCAGATGAAGATTTATGCCATGGCCTATAAGAGCAAACTGGAGCAGTTACAATCCTGATCCGGAACAGCTCACCCATCGAATATTGACAAAATTGTAAAGTGGTATTTTCTTCAGCCAAAGATTTTTATCTTAATGCATTAAATCAGATTGAACCAACATAATTCTCGTATGAACAAGTTAACAACTCAGATTATCGGCTTTTTTATTGTAATCGCAATTGCAATAGCGGCTCTCTACTACTCCGGTGTTTTCAGCGGAAACAATGCCGGCAGCGGATCAAATGAAACAGTAGCTACAGACTGGAGTGCCCGGACGGTGGAAATATTGGTATACAGTGACTATGCCTGCCCTGCTTGCAGATTCTATGATCCACTCACTCAGCAGCTCGGAAGAGAGTATGGTGAAAATGTGATTTTAAGGCACCGGCACTTTGTCCTTGGCTCATTCCCCAATAGTGAGATCGCACACAGAGCCGTTGAAGCAGCCAAACGGCAGGATAAATTTTTAGATATGCATGATCTGGCTTACGAGTTTCAGGCAGAATGGTCACCGTCACATGTAAACGCCCGTGCATTTTTTACAGAGTTAGCTGAGGGCATTGGCCTTGATATGGATCAGTTTCTTGCCGATCTGGACTCAGATGAGATCGGACAGATACTGGAATCCCACCGGCAGGAAGGAATCAGACGTACTGTAAATGCAACACCGTCTTTCTTTGTTGACGGTCACAAATTGAGACAAAACCCGCAATCTTACGAGCAGTTTAAATCGATTGTGGAACTCTACATGTATAGAAATTAACTTTTCCGAATTCAGCCTGTCAATGAATTGCAGTGCACATCATTCGGACAACCCTATTCGCCAATCATGATTTATGAATTTCTGAATCGCACTCCGCAGTTTGATGAAACGGTCTTTGTAGCACCCAGTGCCGATATCATCGGAGATGTGACGATCGGAGCTGAGAGTTCAGTCTGGTTCAATGTTACTATCCGCGGCGATGTGAATCGTATCGTGATCGGTAATCGCTCCAATGTGCAGGACAATTCCTCTATTCATGTGATGAATGGTGACGGGCCCACTCATATCGGTGATGATGTTACCATTGGCCACAACGCAATGATTCATGGCTGCACCATCCATGAACGGGTGTTGATCGGTATTCATGCAACTGTTCTTGACAGGGCGGTTATACAGCCTGATGTTATCGTTGCTGCCGGCAGCCTGGTTCCTCCGGATAAAACATTGGAATCAGGGTATCTCTATATGGGCTCACCGGTAAAACAGGTTCGTAAATTGAGTGATGAGGAGGTCGCATCCATCAAACAGTACTCTGCCAATTACGTTAAATATCAGCGAACCTATCGAATGGTGGACAGATACGATAAAAATCCGTTTTATGATGCGGATCAGTGATTGCTGACAGATCTTTGCAAAGCTTTTTACGGTTCATTTTGACCTCTCAATTAATCGAACCCTCCCGGTGATCAGAATATTATGACCGGTATCTATATACATATCCCATTTTGCAAGCAGGCGTGCAGCTACTGTGACTTCTACTTCTCCACCCGAAAACAGCTGATCGCCCCATTTGTTAAGGCTCTGATTATTGAAATCGAGAGCTATCGTGACACTCCATTTACCAAAAACCCTGTCAAAACGATCTATCTGGGAGGCGGCACACCCTCACTGCTGAATGAACAGCATCTGGCATCTATTTTTGAGGCCCTTCACTCTGTCTTTGATACAGATCCGGAGGAGGTAACGATCGAGGTGAACCCGGATGATGTGAGTGATGAATACCTCAAGATGCTGATCCGCCTTGACGTTGACCGTTTAAGCATGGGAATTCAATCCTTTCAACAGGAGCTGCTCACCTTTATGCACAGGGCTCACAGCAGAGAAGAGGCCTTAAAGGCACTGGAATCAATTCAAAAAACCGGATTCCCTGCATTCACAGCGGATCTGATCTATGGAAATCCGGGGCAGTCCGTTCAGATGCTGGAAAAAGATATTCAACAGCTGCTTCTTTTTGATCCGCCTCACGTCAGTGCCTACTCGTTAACGGTTGAACCAAAAACGCGCCTGGGCAAACAGGTAGAGTTGGGGCGAATTCGTCCGCCCGATGATGAAGTAGTTGCTGAACATTTTGATTGTGTGGAATCGAACTTGAGAGATGGCGGACTCCAACGATATGAAGTGAGTAATTTTGCCAAATCGGGCAGAGAAGCCCATCATAACAGCAACTACTGGAACCACCGGAACTATATCGGTTTTGGTCCGTCTGCACACTCCTTTTGGTGGGACAATACGGCCGCAAGACGCTGGAATAACCGTGCAGATTTAAAAAAGTATCTCGCAAGCCCTGCAGCCGATGTTGTCGAAGAGAGTGAGATCATTCCGCTACATTCACTCGCTGAAGAGCGTCTCTTTCTGGGATTGCGCACCATTTGGGGAGTTTCTGAAACCGAACTCAAAGACCGATATCAATACGAACTATCCGATTTGCAGCTTGAGTGGATTCATCAGCAAACCGGCAGGGGTGTAGTTACATTTGATGACAAGATTTTGAAAATGACCGGAACCGGATTAAAAATTTCCGATTTACTGGTAGTGGATCTGCTGAGTAAGAAGTAGATAAAAGGGATCAGCACTCTTTGACAGAGAATAAAAGCAGGCAGGCGAAGCAGTAGCATATTTGAGGTTAACTGTCTATCATTGAACGGATAACGATATTGGTTATATGGAAAAGAAAAATGTATTAATTGCGTTTGGAGGAGCTTCACCGGAGCATGAAGTGTCGGTGATAACGGCTCACCAGGCGATCGCTGCACTCGAAGAGAGGGAAGAGTACAGGTTCATCCCTCTATACATCGCTAAATCGGGGAAATGGTTCACGGGTGAACCGCTGATGGAACTCAGTAATTTTGAGGATCTGAAAAAAATTGAAGCGGCTGCCACACCATGCACCTTTTCACAAAATGAATATGGCCTCACCGTACTTCTGGAAAAAAAGGAGAGTTGGCTGCCGGGCAAACCAAAAGAGACACCTCTCCATGTAGCACTCGCTGCATTTCATGGCTCAAGTGGTGAAAATGGGGCTTTTCAGGGTGTTTGTGAAATGTTCCGCCTTCCATGCACAGGCAGTGGCGTGATGGGTTCAGCCATCGGAATGGACAAAGTTACATCCAAAACAATCTGCAGGGCCCACGCTATCCCGGTTGTAGATGGAGTTGATTTTTTTGAAAAAGAATGGGTTAATTCAAGAGCAGAATGGATTGAAAAAATTGAAACATTGGGTTATCCGGTCATCGTGAAACCGGTACATCTGGGCAGCAGCATTGGAGTACAAATAGCAGAGTCCAGAGAAAAGCTGATCCATGGTGTTGAAGTGGCATTCAAGTATGACCATCATCTCTTAATAGAAGAGCTGGTGAAGCCCCTGATAGAGATTAACTGTTCTGTTTTGGGTTCTTCGGAGGAGGTTATGACAAGTGTCTGTGAACGCCCGATCGGTGCGCAAGAGCTACTCACATTTCAGGATAAATATCTATCTGATGAGGGGGGAAAAGGAATGGCTTCTGCAGAGAGGGTTATCCCCGCAGACATTCCTGAATCACTCTCTGAGTCGATTCGGGACTGCTCCGCTACCATATTCAAGTTGTTGAATTGCAGCGGACTGGCAAGGCTCGATTTTCTTGTGAGGCCCGGAACCGAAACATTTTATTTCAATGAGATAAACACCATTCCGGGGTCATTTTCGTTTTATCTCTGGAAAGAATCCGGTCTGGGATTCCGGGAACTTCTGATAAAATTGATAGACCTTGCACTTGAGGAGGCTCAACAGAAAAACAGGCGGATTCAGAGTTATGAAACAAACTTATTGAGCACCAAAGCTGTTAAAGGGATAAAAGGACTCAAAGGAACCAAATAGATGAACATGCAAAAAAATTTAATACCAACCCTGCTGATCTTGATGGCTTTTGCCTTAAAAGCATGCAGCACCACAGGGGATACCATCACAGTTGTTCAGGAAGCACCTCGTACGGTAGTTATTGAAGAAGCTGAAGAGGCCGAAGAGGAGGAGTTTATACACTTAACTGTCGGTGTGATTGATCCCGTTACCAACTTTGATCCGCTCTATGCAGACAATCTGAGTACCAAAAGAGTGCTCTCGCTCATCTATGATGGGTTGTTTATGTTGAACCGCGAAGGCGAACCGGTCCCTAATATTGCTGCCGAATTTGAGATGTCAGAGGATGGACGGGAGTACCTGATTACCATCAACCGGGATCTTTTCTTTCATGAAAGCCCCGTTTTTACGGCCGGGCTTGGCAGGCGTATTCATGCCAGGGATATTAAATGGGCGTTTGAACGAAGCGCTCGTTCAGGCCATCCTCCGGCTGCCGCTTCACTGCT
>SKZL01000016.1 GCA_007127395.1 Balneolaceae bacterium | reverse complement strand
TTTTTGGGAACGCATGAGTTTGGGCACTACTTTGCTGCAGTATATCACAATGTGAAGGTTAGCCTGCCCTATTTTATTCCTGTTCCGCTGGGAATCGGTACACTTGGAGCGGTGATTCGAATAGAGGAGAGAATCAGTGAAACCAGAAAACTTTTTGATATCGGAATTGCAGGCCCGATTGCCGGATTTGTGGTCTCTCTTTTGATACTGATCTACGGTTTCGCAACCCTTCCGGGGCCCGAATTTATGGAGAATTTTGCCGGACATGAAGCCATTATCGAACATATTGATCAAACCGGAACATTTCCGGATGACCCGCCGGCAGCTGAACCTGATGGTGCTACCATCATTATGGGCTCAACATTGCTCTACTCCTTTATCGCCGGATTTTTCGAAAATGTTCCGCCAATGTATGAAATGTATCACTACCCGTTTCTTTTTGCCGGATGGCTGGGACTCTTTTTTACAGCATTAAACCTTACACCTGTCGGACAACTGGATGGCGGTCACATCCTTTACTCTCTGATCGGATATGAAAAACATAAAAAGATAGCTCGCTATGCGTATACAGGCATAACGGCACTGGGGGGCATTGAGATGATCCCCTTTCTCTATATCATGTTAAACGAGTGGTTCCCCGGGTTTGGTTTCAGTGCCATCATGATCTGGGCACTGATCCTGCTCTTCCTTTTTGGTAAAGGATTTAACAGAGAAATGAACTGGATTCTGCCTGCATTAATCCTGTCTGTTGGTTCATCCGTTCTCTATCTTTCTTTAACATCCGGATTTACTCAATCAGGATCACTTATTTGGTCCTTCTGGAGTTTTTTCCTGGTCTATTTTGTTAAACTTGAACATCCGCCGGTTATGTTTGAGCAGCCTCTTTCACCGGCAAGGCGTAAATTGGGATGGATCAGCATGGCTGTTTTTGTCCTTTGTATCAGTCCAAACCCTATATATTTTTTAAACTAAATCTAATTCTCTGATTTTTTAACCCTATGTACTACATAAAATTTCTCACTCTTATTATTACCATTATCGGACTCGTTGCATGTGGCTCACCTGAAAGTGACCTGCTTGATGAGAACCTCTCACTTAGTGACCAGGTTGATATATTGATAGAAGCCAATCAATATGAAGCGGCATTGAACAGATTATCGGATGAAGACCGTACAGACCCTGAAGTACTCAGGATGTATGAAAAAATCCATCTCAATTATGCGCTTCATAGCATGAATACCTTTGATCAAACAGAAATGAGAACACGCATGAATAATGCACTCAATCAATTTACAGAAGTGCTCCGTATTAACCCCAACAACATTGTTGCCCGTGAGCAAATAGAACAGATTCTGACGATCTATCAAACCATACCAAATCGTCAGCCGGATCCCGAAGTTATGGCCGGTTTACGTGAGTTTGGATTTGAATAACCTACATATTACCTGTTTTGGCAAAAAAAACTGACCAAAAACCGAAAAGTACGCCGCCCAAGATTGAAAACAGAAAGGCCAGGCACGAATACCAAATAGAAGATACCTATGAGGCCGGAATCGCTTTGAAAGGGACAGAGGTGAAATCAATTCGCGCCGGCAAGGCAAGCCTGCATGAAGCATATGCTTATATAAACAGGGGAGAGGTGTGGATTAAGAATATGTACATCAAGCCATATGAATTTGGTTCCTACCACAATCATCAAGAGAGAAGGGACCGGAAATTATTGCTGAAAAGAAAAGAGATTCAGGAAATTGATAAAAAAATTAATCAGAAGGGTTTTACCCTTATCCCTTTAAAACTCTACTTCAAGGGAGGAAATGCGAAGATTTTGATAGGATTGGCAAGAGGGAAAAAGATGTACGACAAGAGAGAGGATATCAAAGAAAAAGACGTTAAAAGAGAACTTGACAGAAAAATTAAGGGAAGCTATTCAGTAAATCTTTAGTTTTAAAGTAAAAAAAAGCTTCTGCCTTTGACGACAGAAGCTTTTAAGTTTTTCACCCTCCATTTGGATAGCTTAGATTATCCTTCCTCTTCAGCATCCAGCAGGATTTCAATTCTCTGCATCAGTGCGGGATCTTGCTGCGCACCCATTACAATACTTCGATATCTTTCCATGGTTAAACCATTGTCTTCAATTGCGGCAACCATTTCACGGTCTGCTTCACCCTGAATATCGATCAGGGCAGGTTGAAGTGTCTGTAATTTAGACATCTCTTGCTCTGTAACGTTGATTTCGTCTGCCATTTGAGGATTTTGCATAGCCATCATCATCTGCTGAAACCGTTCAATTGTGAGATCTTCAGCTTCCAGGGCTTCCTCAATCTTCGTTTGTGCTTTTATTTGAATGGGCTCCAGGTCAAGAATTGTATCGACTATCTGGGTGATCTCATCATCACTTACTTCTTCAGAAGTAGGCAAATCCGGCATTTGTTGTTGTTGTTGAACCTGCGCGAACAAGCTTCCTGTGGCGAACAGCACTGTGATTAATGCTGCTGTAATACTTTTGAATAGGTTCATTTAACTTTATTTATAGATCGTAATTTTAATTATACAGATATATAACTCTTGAAAAGAGTGATTATTTTATCCTTTTACAGGGTCTAAAATCCCGCTTTTTTAGCTAAAA
>SKZL01000135.1 GCA_007127395.1 Balneolaceae bacterium | reverse complement strand
TTGGACAACCAAAACAGCGATAAGGGATAACAAATATAAACCATAATAAAAATACGAGTGAGGGAAGTATGAATAGGTTAGTTAATAATAGAATGAATGAGTCTTCAGACAGAAAAAAAGAGTGGACAATCGGGAAGAAGTTATCAGTTTCTTTTCTGAGTACCGCAATTGTCACACTTATCGTTGCTCTCATTGGAGTTGTGGGATCAAATATTTTAAATAATGCAATTGAAGAAGTAGCTGATGTACGATTACCCAGTGTATCCAGTCTGTTATCGGCTGAAGTACAGACTGAAGAGCTTAATGGTTTGATCAGATTGCTGGCAGTTTCCGGTTTGTCCATGGAAAATCGCAGAGACTATTATCAGGAAATCGAAGTGACAATTGATGGTTATCATGAGGCAATCGATATCTTTGCTCCACTTCCACAAACTGTGGAAGGATCTCGAATGTGGCAGGCATATGATGGTCTTGAAGCAACGTACTTCAGGGAGTTTGACAGATTCATGGAGTTTTCATTAGAAATTGATCGATTCGGAATCGGTGATCCGGTTGAAATATCAAGACAAATCGAAGGTTTTGAAAGGATCACTATGTGTTGGTACAGAGAGTATTACACTTAATCTTTAATGATGAAGAGGTGTTTCAGGGCGGTGATGATCCAACGGCCTGTAATGCAGGAAGGTTCTTCTCAACGTTTCAAAGTGAGAGCGCTGAACTGAACCGAATTATAAGAGATTGTGATGAGCCACACAGAAGGTTTCATGAGGCTATAGGCGAGATCAAAACCCATGTTGAAAATGGGAATATGGCTCAGGCACGTCAGATATATCAACAACAGATGGTGCCTAATATGAGGCAGGTATTCTCATCATTGGATGAGATGCTTCAGGTGTCTGATGAAGCCCGTATAGCATTGTTGAAGTCACAGGAACAAATGATTGGGCCATTCTATCAAGCCCATAACGAATTGAACGAATTACTTGAAGCAGCTGTAGAACAAAATATAGACCTTGCTAATGAAGGAAGAGCATCAGCTAATCGAAATTCAAATCTTGTTAGTCTACTATCAATCATTGGTTTGATATTGGGTGTCGGGTTTGCAGTTGCTTTGGGATACTTTATCACCAAATCGGTAAATGGCAGACTTCAAGGTATCATTGACAGGTTAAACAGTGGATCGGAGCAAGTACATGCATCTTCTGAGCAACTCTCAGGGGCAAGTCAGGAGTTATCTGAAAGTGCAAGTGAACAGGCAGCCGGACTGCAACAAACCACATCATCTCTGGAAGATATGGCTACACAGACAAAGCAGTCATCCGAAAACGCAACCCAGGCGGAGATAGCGATGAATGAGGCAGGAGCTATGGTTTCAGAGGGAGTAAAATCTATGGAGCGTATGTCGGTTGCAATGAGTGAAATAGAGGAAGCATCGCAGGAGACATCCAAGATATTGAAAACAATTGATGATATCGCATTCCAGACCAATTTACTGGCGTTAAATGCAGCTGTTGAGGCAGCCAGGGCAGGAGAGGCAGGGAAAGGATTTGCGGTTGTGGCAGAAGAGGTTCGTAATCTGGCACAAAGAAGTGCAGATGCGGCACGTGACACCTCTGAGTTAATCGAGCGGTCACAGCAAAGTTCTAACCGGGGTGCAGGCGTAGCCAGTGAAATGTCACATAACCTGATAAAAATCAAAGAGAGCGCGAGTCAGGTAGCGACTCTGGTTCAGGAGATTAGTGCATCATCAAAAGAGCAGGCTACGGGGATCACAGAAATAAACAGTGTGATGGCTGAAATGGATAAAGTGGTGCAGCAAAATGCTTCATCGAGTGAGGAGAGTGCGAGTGCGGCAGAAGAGCTTTCATCGCAGGCAGCTGAGTTGAATCAGATTGTTGCTGAGCTGGTAACTATAGTGGGAGGAAAAAGTCAGAACAGTTATAGTTCACCAAAATTGATGGAGAAATTGTCATTCAATTCAACTTCAGGAAACAAAAAGCCATTATCTGTGAAGCCCAAAAGGAATGGCCATCATCATGTAATATCGGGTAACGGCAACAATGGCTCCAATGGGTTTAATGGGGGGAGCAGCAGGCGGAAACCTCATGAGTTGATACCCTTGGACGATGACTTCAGTGAATTTTGATTAAATATATCCGTAAAGATCAGTAAATCCTGATCACAAAGTTAATCAAAATAGTTAGGGATCTATTAAACACCGGCACAAGCTGATAAGTGTGCCGGTGTATTCAGGAATTCAAATGAAAATTAGAGGCTTTTATGATTAGATTTTTTTTATCGTCAATGATTCTTTTATTACTAAATCTATTTTCCATCCAAATAGATGTATATGCTCAACAAGAGAGAATCACTCCAGACAGACCAGGATTCTCTACCGGAACCTTCACAGTGCCAGTGGGTACTATTTACCTGGAAACCGGATATCAATTCAGCTTCAGGAATTCAGGTGATATGAAATTTAGTGAAATTCCGGTTTTTACATTGAGAACCGGTCTGACCTCAAGCAGTGAACTTTTTCTAAATTGGGATGGAATCGGTATAAATCATAATTCAAATGAAAGTGATACAGAGCTGCCTGGTATTGGACTAAAACAGAGAATTCTTGAGTCAGAAAGTT
>SKZL01000143.1 GCA_007127395.1 Balneolaceae bacterium | reverse complement strand
CGTCTTTTTGATTTGTAAATGCTATTTTTCTCATAATATTTGATGCGCTTTATTAAAGGTCTGTAAATAGGATTATCTAAGACATCATTTGTTACAAAAAGTTTTAACTAATTGAGTATGAACCTGCTTTTGTAAGTTGCTTTTGTTATCGGCACAACATCTGATTTTATTTAATCTTATTTATTAAGATGTACTCTATTTGATTAACATCAATCACAAAAAGTTATGTAAGTCCAATAAATTCTGTGAAATAGGCCATAATAGAATCATCGAAGACTATTTAAAATTGGATTCAAATCTGTTATGGTGTAATTCATTTTTCCGATATCTTTGAGCAAAAGGTTTTAACTAACCCACCTAAATAAATACTAATGCAGAAGAGTTACTGATTTTTTAATATCACCCGATTCAAAAATTTCACATACTGATGCCAGATAAATATCCCCCAATGAGATTTTTTAGCAGAAAGCTTATCAAACCCACTGATTTAAATGCTCATGGCACTCTTTTTGGCGGATCCGTTTTGTCCTGGGTCGATGAAGAGGCTGCCATTTATGTCATATGTCAGTTAGGAAAGGGAAATATCGCAACCAAATTTATGTCGGAAATTGATTTTGTAAGTTCCGCGAAGCTTGGAGATATTATCGAGATTGGGATGCAAACAGTCTCATTTGGCAAAACCTCAATTACTGTAAAGTGTGAGGTTCGACATAAATTTACACTTGAACCGATTATTCGAATTGACAAAATTGTATTTGTCCATCTTGACGAAAATGGGAGACCTGCCCCACATGGAATCACAAAACCTGTAAATGAATAGACAGTGATGGAATTTGACAGACCAATTGTAGAAAAACAGATCATCAAGGATTTACTTTATGGTGATGAAGATTATTTGGATGAATTTGTAAAGGTATCCATCATATCATTCACAGAGTTCAAGGAGAAATTTGATAACAACTTAACTGATCGTGATCTGCAGGCCTTACGAACAACCGGCCACAAAGTAAAACCGGTTGCACAGATGATGAATCTATATGGGCTTCTGGAACTATATGAAAATGCAAAGTCCATTATTGAGGAGAAGAAAGATGATGATGAGCTTAAAGAGATGCAAAACAGTATGAATACGTATTGCACTATTTTACTTGAAGAGCTTAATGCAATGGTCTCTTAATTATCTTTTCTCGAACATTAAGCGGTTATTTTCTCAATTACTTATCACGTACTATTAGCTTCAAAACATATGAAACAGATTTTGGTAACCGGAGGTGCTGGTTTCATCGGAAGCCACACAACACTTGAACTTATTCAGAACGGTTTCAAGGTTGTTGTGATGGATAACCTCAGTAACAGCAAAATTGAGTCCCTGGATCGGCTGGAAAAGCTGATCGGGGGAAAAATACCCTTTTATCAGATTGATCTTCTGGATAAAGAGTCGATGATTCAACTGTTCAAAAATCATGATTTTGATGCTGTCATTCATTTTGCAGGTTTGAAAGCCGTAGGTGAATCCGTTCAGAAACCACTTTATTATTACCAGAATAATGTAACCGGTACACTCAATTTATTGGAGGTGATGAATAACAGTGGTGTAAACAATCTGGTATTCAGCTCTTCTGCAACCGTTTATGGTGATCCGGAAGAATCACCCCTTAAAGAGGATGGGCCACTCTCCTCAGTGAACCCATACGGTGCTACAAAACTTACGATTGAAAATATCCTGAGGGACCTTCACTATTCTGACTCCAAATGGAGAATTTCTCTGTTACGTTACTTTAATCCGGTTGGTGCTCATGAAAGCGGAGAGATAGGTGAAGATCCAAATGGAATCCCAAACAACCTCATGCCTTATGTGACACAAGTGGCAGTGGGTAAGCTTCAAAAACTGAACATTTACGGCAATGATTATGAGACTCCTGATGGAACAGGAATCAGAGATTATATACATGTAGTTGACCTGGCTAAAGGTCATCTGAAGGCTCTGGAACAGCTTTTCTCTGAGGAGGGACTGTTTACATACAATCTGGGAACGGGACAAGGTTCAAGTGTGCTGGATATGGTTCATGCTTTTCAGGAGGCAACAGGCATCAACATACCTTACACTTTTGCTCCGCGTCGGCCCGGAGATGCTGCCATATGTTATGCCGATGTTTCCAAAGCAGAGAGAGAACTTGGATGGAAAACCGAGCGTACCCTGATCGATATGTGTCGCGATTCCTGGAACTGGCAATCCAAAAACCCAAATGGTTTTGAATAGATTGTTACTCTTCCGGGTTAGTCTTTAAAGAGAATATCAGCCACCACCGGCAAGTGATCTGAAGGAAATCGTCCGTCACGGATATCCGCCAGGATTGCATGCTGCTTCACAGTAAGGTTTGAATCCACAAAAATGTAATCGATCCTGCGATCAGGAACAATAGCATTAAACCCATTCCAGGTAGATGTTGGGCCGTGATGGCCATGCACCGAGTGATAAAAACCATCAAATAAAACAGGTTCAGAAGGTTCATATTTTGCGTTTGTGATGACTTTATATGGATCCTGATCCTCCGTTGTGTTTAGATCTCCTATAAAAATCACCGGATCACCATTTGCAAGTTCAGCAATTTTTTGAAGGTTCAATTTTGAGCTCTGTTT
>SKZL01000372.1 GCA_007127395.1 Balneolaceae bacterium | reverse complement strand
CTGCACTTTATGTGCTCCTATATGCTGATTTTCTTGCTGCAACCCAGCTTCTTGTCTATGTGGGTGGCATTTTGATTCTCATTCTGTTTGGTGTGATGCTTACAACACAAGGCCTCTCACTAAATTTCAAAAGCATCACAGTGAATCTGATACCGGCTTCAATTTTATCCGCCGCTACTGCCATTGTTTTGATCTATGCTTTTACCAAAACCAACTGGGCGATCTCTGAAACCGCTGAGAGAACCGATACAATTTATGAGCTGGGATTTCTGCTGATGGGCGACTATATACTGCCCTTTATTATTGCGGGTGTTTTACTGCTGATCGCCATTATCGGGGCGATCTTAATGTCTACCAGATTAACCTCAACAACGGGTGAATAAAGTATGTACATCTTAGAGATATCAATGATTCAATGGCTTGCAGAACCCGGTTTGAACCACTTTCTGATTGTAAGTGCCATCTTATTGGCTCTGGGGCTGATGGCCGTTCTTTCTAAACGAAATGTAATCATGGTTTTGATGGGTGTAGAGTTAATACTCAATTCAGCCAATATCAACCTGATCGCATTCAGCCGCTTTACGGATCTTTCACTGGATGGACAGATGATCGGGCTCTTTGTCATCATCATTGCTGCAGCCGAAGCTGCCGTTGCACTGGCAATCGTCCTTAATATTTATAATCGATTCAAAACCATCAACCTTGATGAAATCAGCACTTTGAAGGGATAAATTATGTATACACAAATACCCTTATTGATCCTCTTTTTGCCACTGATAGGATTTCTTCTATTGATCTTCTTTGGAAATTCTCTGCCACGTAAAGGCGACTGGCTGGGTACCGGAATCCTGGCAACAACTCTGATTCTTTCAGTTACTCTACTGATAACCAAATTGACAAACAGCCCGAATGAGGCATTTACTTTTTCATTTGATTGGGTACTGATTGGTAACACAACCTTCTCATTTGGAATCATGATTGACAATCTGGCGGCTGTGATGCTGGTAGTGGTTACATTAGTGAGCACACTCGTTCATCTCTTCTCGATTGCATATATGAAAGAGGATGTCCGATACTCCAGATATTTTGCATACCTCGGTTTTTTCTCATTTTCAATGCTGGGAATTGTATTGACTGATAACATCCTTCTGATGTACATCTTTTGGGAGCTGGTGGGTGTCAGTTCGTATCTGTTGATTGGCCATTGGTATGAGAAGAAATCGGCTTCGAATGCTGCAAACAAAGCCTTTATTGTCAACAGAATAGGTGATTTTGGAATGTTTATTGGCATCATGATCCTTTTTGTAAGTTTCTCCACTTTTGCTTTTGAAGGGATCTTTGATTCGATTGCGGCCGGTGATCTTCCTTTCGGCAGTACAGGCTGGCTCACTGCAGCAGGCTTGCTCATTTTCTGTGGTGCTGTGGGTAAATCGGCTCAATTCCCGCTACATGTCTGGCTTCCGGATGCGATGGAAGGCCCGACACCGGTCAGTGCCCTTATCCATGCCGCAACCATGGTGGCAGCGGGAGTTTATCTGGTGGCACGTGTTTTTCCGATGCTTACTGCTGATGCCCTACTCATCATTGCTTATATAGGTGCAATCACAGCTCTTATAGCGGCAACCATTGCGATTACACAATACGATATAAAAAAGGTACTGGCTTACTCCACGATCAGTCAGCTCGGCTATATGATTATGGCTCTTGGCGTTGGCGCTTTTACTGCCGGATTTATGCATCTGGTTACCCACGCCGCATTCAAAGCCGGACTCTTTCTCGGAGCAGGCAGTGTGATATATGCCATGCATGCAGCACTCCACAAGCAGCATGATCATGAAACCGATGCTCAGGATATTCGCAACATGGGCGGTTTGAAATCGAAAATGCCGCTTACGTATGCAACGTTTCTGATCTTTACATTGGCGATTTCAGGTGTTCCGTTTACATCGGGTTTCCTGAGCAAGGATGAAATCCTGGCCGGAACACTCGGTTTCAGCACACTCAATGGACACTGGCTGCTGCCATTGATCGGATTCCTTGTTGCCGGACTCACTGCATTCTATATGTTCCGGCTCTTAATTCTGACTTTCCACGGCAACCCATCAGATGAGAAGAGGATTTCTGATGTCAAAGAATCTCCGCTGGTGATGACCATCCCGCTTATCATTCTTGCAGCACTTTCACTCTTCTTCTTCTACAGTTTTAATCCATTTGGTGCATCCTCCGGATGGTTTTATGCAGCTATTGAAAAACCGCTGAGTATTGTACCGGAACTTCTTCAGCCAACTGCCATTCCGGTATTATATGCCGCCGTTAGCAGTGTTCACACCCTGGCAATGGTACTATCTGTATTAATTGCAGGCGGTGGAATATTGATCGCATTTTCAATCTATCAATGGAAAAAAGTGAGCGCTGATCAACTGGCTGAAAAAGCCGGATTCCTCTACAGAGGATCACAAAACAAGTGGTATTTCGATGAGATATATGACAAAACTTTTGTCGGCGCGGTATTCCTCCTAACCAGAGTACTCAGATGGTTTGATGAAAATATTATCGATGGTATTGTGAACGGTTTTGCGACGGTGACAACATTCATTTCACGCATCAGTGGCTGGTTTGACAATAACATCATCGACGGAT
>SKZL01000306.1 GCA_007127395.1 Balneolaceae bacterium | reverse complement strand
GGGATACAGGAACCAGGTCAACAGTTTAGATACATTCAGGGAACTTTATCGTGAAATAAAGCAGGGGAAATTAAACAAACCAATCTACTACTTTCACGGTGATGAGATCTTTCTTATCGATCTTATTCAGGATGAAGTTGAAAAAATATTACCGCCGGGGCAGAAAGATTTCAACTTTGATCTGCTGTATGCCGGAGAGACTGTGCCTGCCGCAGTTCTGAATATTGCAGGAAGTTATCCGATGATGGCAGAGAAGAGAATTGTCATTGTAAGGGATTTTATGAGATTTGATGAACTTGGAGAAGGTAGCAAGACGATCGAATTTTTAGAGTATCTCAAGAGGCCGAACCCATCTACAATTTTATGCCTGATTGATCAAAAATTTCCGGATAAGAGGGGTAAGCTTGGAAAACTGCTCAGTGATAAAAAAGAATCTGCAAAATTTGGTGTTTATGAATTTCCATCGGTTCCGGAACAAAAATTACCCGATTGGGTAGCAGATTGGACAGAACACCGTCATAAGATGAAAATAAGTCCGATGGCGGCCCAGCTTTTAGCTCATCTTGCAGGGCCAGATTTAAAGATAGTGTCCACAGAAATAGAAAAACTGTGCACTTTTGTGGACAGTTCTGAAGTAATCAATGAAGATCACGTAAAAAAAATTACGGAATCATATCGTGAATATAACATCGTAGAGCTCAAAAACGCAGTTATGGAGAGAGATTTGGATAAATCTCTAATGATTGCGGAACAGATGTTGCTTAAAAGTAATAACAGCACGGGAGAATTATTTAAAACCGTGGGGTTCTTTTACAGTGTGTTTGGCAATATCTGGCAAATTTGCAGATTAACTGAAAAGGGATTGAATAAATCTCAGATTCAGGAAGCGGTTGGTGAGAAACGAAGTTATGTTTTCAACCTGATGTATAACGACGCATCCGGATATAGGTTAAACGAGATGCCTAATATTTTCGAAGCTTTGCTTGATGCAGATCGGGCACTTAAAGGTTTCAGCACATTGGATACCCCCACCATATTTCTCCTGTTGATTAAAAGGATCGTCGGGTAAACCGAATATTGGTTCCCCGGCGTTGCAAAACAGCAACAGACAATAGCGGGGTATCAATATGGAAACTTCTACGATTAATAAACTTCAGCAGATGTCAGATGAAGAGGTTATGCAGCAACTTCAAGGTGGTGTTGTTCAAGCCTTTGATATTATCGTACATCGGTTCAAAGATAGATTACACAACTTTCTGTACAGATATACAAATAACAATGAAGATTGTGAAGACCTGGTGCAGGAGACCTTTTTAAGGGTATACAGAAGCCGATTCTCCTATCAGCCTATCGCTAAATTGTCGACATGGATCTATACCATAGCCCTGAATCTGGCTAAAAGCATGTACAAGAAAAAGCAGCGAATGCACACTTTTTCAATTCATGCAGATGATTCAGATTCTGAAAGCAGGGATTTTGAAATAGAAGATTCAACGATACTGCAGGATGAAAAACTTCACTTAAAAAATTCTGTTGCAGAGCTTGAAAAAGCCCTTATGCAGCTGAATGATGATTTCAGAGAAGTTATTGTACTTCGTGATATTCAGGAGCTCTCATATGAAGAGATTGCTGATATAACAGGTACGGCCATGGGAACTGTAAAGTCCCGGATTAACCGTGCCAGGGTGCAATTACAGGAAATTATCGGAGATTATGTGAAGTCGGAAACTTTCTGAGATATTTGAAGTATGAATTTCTATAAACCACAATGAAATTCATACAAAACAGATGGGATCTAATAATCATCGAATTTTTCAAAATACCGATGAAGATGAGCTGGAAAATAGTCCAGACAGCGAATCTTCATCGGCTTTCTATTCTACAGAAAATATTTATTCATATGAATTGGTCCGCCAAAGATTAAAATCTTTGCCAAAATATGGCACGGGCAGTGGGTTTGATCAGAGGATTTCTGCCATGTTTGCACTGGAACTTGAAGAAGAGATACGCAGAAAAACATATAGTCTTCATTTGAGAGGCAGAAGTATTCGCCTACCGGATATGATTGCGGATCTTCGAAAGGAGTTTTTGTAAATCTTCATGTTCCGGATCTCTGTTTAATCCATCCTCAGCATAGATAAGTGCCTCATCCCACGCATTGATTTCAGATAGTATCCAGGCTATATTATAGTACGCATCAGTGAATGAAGGCTCAATGGTCACTACGGTCTTGTATATTGTCGCTGCCGTTATATGATCACCACTCCTAAGCAAGAAATTCCCATAATTAAAATGGGTAACGGCATTTTCGGGTGCCAGCCTGATTAAATACTCAAAGAGCTGTTTGGCTTTTTCTGATTCTTCAATCGCCTCATAGGAATCTGCAAGGTTATTCAAAGACGGCAAGTGATCGGGTGTCTGATCTATTGCATCATGATAATATTGAATAGCTTGTTCATACTGCTCCAGCTCTGCATAGGAGTTCGCCAGATTATAAAGACATTTGGTTTCATCCGGTTTGATGGTTACTGCTTTCTTTAAAACAAGAACCGAATTCGTATAATCACCTGCCAAAAAGTATCCAACACCCAAATCGTTTAACAGATCGATATTATCGGGATCTTTTTCCAGCTGTTTTTTGAT